>JAZBPF010000164.1:0-5631 GCA_036351515.1 Pseudomonadales bacterium
CGCGGCCGCCCGCCCCGGCCGACGAACTCGACCTCCTCGCGCGGTGGGTACCGCTCGAGGGAGCCCGCGTACTGGAACTGGGCTGCGGGAACGCGGAGAAGACGCGGCGCATCGCCGACCGGTTCGCACCGCGGGAGCTGGTCGCGGCGGAGGTGGACGCGACCGCGCACGCCGCCAACCTCGCGCGCGCGGCCCGGAAGGGAGCGCGCGCCGGGCCGATCCGTTACGCGGCCTTCGGCGCCGAGGCGATCGAGGCGGAGGACGGCACCTTCGACGCCGTGCTGCTGTTCAAGTCCCTCCATCACGTACCCGGCGCAGCGCTCGATCGCGCCCTCGACGAGATCGCCCGGGTGCTGCGTCCCGGGGGACTGGCCTGGATCTCGGAACCGGTGGCGCTCGGTGCCTTCGACGCCCTGCTGCGACGGTTCCACGACGAGCGCGCCGTCCGCGCCGCGGCCTTCGAGGCCGTGCGTCGAAGCGTGGAGCGGGGGCCGCTCGCCCTGGAGCGGGAGCTCTTCTTCACCAGCGAGCGCGAGTTCCCGGACTTCGAGGCCTTCGCGGACGCCGTGATCCACGTCAGCCACACGGCCCACCGGCTGGACGCCGCGACCCTGGCCGCGGTCCGCTCGGACTTCGAAGCGCACGCGGGCGCGGACGGCGCACGCTTCGAGACGCCCAACCGCGTGGACCTCCTCCGCCGCCCCCGATGAGCGTCAGACCGCGAGGGCTCCGGACGGCCGGTGCCGTTCCGCACGCTGCCAGAGCCACTCGTGCACGCCGAAGGCGACGGTGTTGCACAGGGGCTCGACGAGGGCGATCAGTCCCCCGAGCACCCAGCTGCCGGTGAGCGCCCAGGTGACCGTGAAGGCAACCGTGAAGTGAACGATCGCGAAGCTGGCGGTCTTGCGGGCGATGCGCATGGAACACCTCCGGGATCCGATGCCCGCAGCATGGGATCGCGCCGGTACGGATGCAAATGATTCTCACTATTTTCACGATCGAGGAAACCGATCGCCGCGATCTGCGCTACGCTGCCGGCACGACCCGCCGGAGCCCCTCATGCGTACCCCTCGCCTCGTTCTCCTGCTCCTGGTGCTCGCCGCCTGTGACGGCACGCGGGAGGACGCGCTGGTCACCACCCCGGCGGCCCTGGCGCGCTCCGCCGAGAGCTTCGACGGGCGGCGCGTGACCGTGGAGGGCACGCTCCGGAGCTGGGCGGACCCGGAGCACTACTGGATCGAGGACGCCGAACCCCACCGCATCGCCCTCGAGCCCGAGGACGGCCTCGCCGGACGGGTCGGCGAGCAGCTCCGGGTCACGGGCCGCTTCCGCCACGATCCGGAGCGCGGCCGCTGGCTCGAGGTCGAATCCCTGCGCGTGCTCGACGCGCCCTGAAGGCCCGTGAAGACCTCGACCGCCTGCTGCGCGCCCCGATCGACGCCGCCCGCGGAAGCGGCTCCGACTGCGTGGTCCGCGGCGGAAGCAGCGGCCACTGGCGCCCGCAAGCTCCCTCGATTCCGCCACGGACGCCTTGTCCGCTCGTCCGCATGCGGTGCGGATCGGAGCGCTCGCAACGGCGCCCGAACCGGTCCCGGGCCCTGAGCACTCCGCCGTGCCGCTGCTCCTCGACAAGGTCCTCACGCAGCTGGTCCTCCCCGCGGGCCTCGCCGTGCTCCTCGGGGCGGCGGCGCTGGTCGCGCTGCTGCTCGGCCGACCCCGGGGCGCCTTCCTCGCCCTGCTCCTCGGCGGCCTGCCGCTCGCGCTCTGCTCGCTGCCCGTCACCGCGGATGCGCTCCGTGACGCGCTCGCCGCAGAGCACGGCCCGCGGCCCGTGGAGGCCGTGCCCGCCGGGGACGCGATCGTGCTCCTCGGCGGCGGCATCGACGCCCCCGGCGGGGACCGGCTCCATCCGGACCTGAACGCCGCCGCCGACCGCATCTGGCACGCGGTGCGCCTCTACCGCGCCGGCGTCGCGCCCTGGATCGTGGTCTCGGGCGGCTCGGTCTGGGGCACGCGGAAGGAGACCGAGGCCGAGGCCATGCGCACCCTGCTCCTCGACCTCGGCGTGCCCGAGGCCTTCGTGATCCTCGAGGACCGGAGCCGGAACACCCGGGAGAACGCGGAGCGCACGGCACGGCTCGCGGAGGAGTGGGACTTCGCCCGCATCGTCCTCGTCACCTCGGCGACGCACATGCCCCGCGCCGCGGCGGCGTTCCGCGCCGTCGGCTTCGAGGTCGTGCCGGCGCCCACGGACCACGCCCGCTTCGACGACCGCCCGCCCGTGCTGCGCTGGCTGCCGGACGCGGAGGCGCTCCACGAGAGCAGCAAGGTGCTGAAGGAGTACCTCGGCCTCCTGATCTACCGCCTGCGCGGCTGGAGCTGATCACGCGGGCCGCGTGAAGCAGGCCAGGGCCTCCTGGTGGTGCGTCTGCGGGAACATGTCCACGAGCGCGAGGGACGCGAGCGTGTAGCCCGCCTCCGCGAGGACCCGCGCGTCCCGGGCCAGCGTCGCGGGATCGCAGGACACGTAGACGATGCGCGGGACGCCGCGCGCCGCGAGCGCCGCCACCAGCGCCCGGGCGCCGGCCCGGGGCGGGTCCAGCACCGCCGCGGCGAAGGCACCGGGCGGCAGGGGGACCGGCTCGGTCGCCAGATCCGCCACGGCGAAGCGCACCGAGGCCAGGCCGTTCGCTTCCGCGTTCCGTCGGCCCCGGAGCACGAGCTCCGGAGCCGCCTCGAGGGCGTCCACCGTCGCGCCGCCCCGGGCCAGCGGCAGGGCGAAGTTGCCGAGGCCCGCGAAGGCGTCGAGCACGCGCCGCTCGGGCGCGGGCTCCGCCAGCGCGACGACCCGCTCGACGAGCGCCGCGTTCACGGGGCCGTTGCCCTGCAGGAAGTCCCCGGGTTCGAAGGCGAGGCGCAGGTCGAAGGCCGGAAGCGCGTAGGCGGGCCCCGCGCCCGGATCCTCGCCGGCCGGGGCGTGGACGCAGTGCCGGAGGCCGGTGCCGCCGAGGAACACCCAGGCGTCCCGGGCCGCGCCGAAGGCACGCCAGCGCTCGCGGTCCGCTTCGGGCTCGGGCCCCGTGCAGTGGACCCCCAGCACGGGGCGCACGCGACCGTCCGCCCCGTCCGCCAGCGCGAGGTCGAGATGACCCACGCGCCCCGGCGCCACGAGCCGGGCGACCTCGTGCGCGAGCCTGCCGGGCAGCGCATCGAGGGGCGGCGCCAGCACGGGGCAGCCGTCCACGGCGACGACCCGACGCCCCGCGGCCTCCCGGAAGCCGACCACGGGCCGCCCCCGCCGCGGCGTCCACACCGCGAGCCGGGCCCGGCGCCGGTAGCCGAAGGGCGCCGAGGCGAGCGGCGGATCCAGCCGTTCCGGCACGAGGCCCGCCTGCCGGGCGAGCAGGTCCAGGAGCACGCGCTCGCCGTGCCGGCGCTGCGCCTCCGGCGCCAGATGCTGCAGGTCGCAGCCCCCGCAGCGACCCACCAGGGGACAGGTCGGGGCCACCCGCTCCGCGGACGGCTCCAGCACCCGTTCCGCGACCCACTCCTCGAGGCGGGCCCGTCGCGCCAGCAGGCGCGCCTCCACCCGCTCGCCGGGCAGGGCGCCGCCCACGAAGCACACCTTCCCGTCCGGCCGGGCGATGCCACGGCCGTCGTGCGCGAGCGCGTCGATCTCGAGCACGCGCCTCACGGCCGGACCATCCGCCGGACCGCGGCCGGCTTCGCCAATCGATGGTGGATCTCGCCACCGCCGCCCTGCGGCGCAGGCGCCCGGGATCGCTTCATTTCCTTTCCTTTCAGGGGCTTGGAGCGCTCTTTGGAGCCTGGCACGGATCCTGAGAAGCCCGAGCGGCAGCGCGGCCCGGACGGCCGCACCCGTTCCCGCTTCACCGGAGAGCCCGCATGGCCGAGCGTGCCTCGCTCCTCGAGCACTTCGCCCGCCACCCCGTCGCGGCGAACCTGCTGCTGATCATGATGGTGCTCGCCGGGCTCTGGGCCGCCCAGCACGTGCGCACCCAGGTGGACCCGGACGCCGCCTGGCCGGAGGTCTGGATCGACGTCACCTGGCCGGGCGCGAGCGCCGAGGACGTGGAACGCAGCATCACGATTCCCGTCGAGCAGGCGCTCCGGGGGCTGCCGGGCATGGACGAACTGCACTCGCGCACGCGCCCGGGCCAGGCCTCGCTCTGGGTCGAGTTCTTCCCGGACACGGACATGGGGGAGGCGCTGGACCGGGTCAAGCAGCAGGTGTCGACGGTCCGCAACCTGCCCGCGGACGCGGAGCCCGCGGTGGTGCAGCGGGCCCGCGACGACGAGCTCGTCGCCTCCGTGCTCGTCACCGGCCCGGAGGATCTGCAGGAGCTCATCCCCCTCGTGCGTCGCTTCCAGCGCGACCTGCTCGCGCGCGGGATCGAGCGGGTCGAGCTCGAGGGCCTCCCCGAGCAGGAGCTCGCGATCATGGTCGAGACGCGCACGCTCGTCGAGACCGGCACCTCCCTCGACGAGCTCGCCCTCGCGATCCGCCGCGTCTCCGCCGACGTGCCGGCGGGGACCGTGGGCCGGGCCCAGGGGCAGCGCACGCTCCGGGGCCTGGACGCGGCCCGCTCCGCCCGGGCCTTCGAGCAGCTCCACCTCGACGTCGGCGGCAGCCTCGTGCCCCTCGGCCAGCTCGCGGAGATCGCCGTGCGGCCGAAGGCCGACCAGGTGGAGGTGCGTCGCGAGGGCCGGCCGGCCATCGAGCTCCTGCTCCTGCGCGAGAAGGAAGGCGACGTCATCGAGTCGGGGCGGATCCTCCGGGAGTGGCTCGCGGACGTGCGCGGCGAGCTCCCCGCCGGCGTCGAGCTGCACGTGCTGAAGGAGGTCTGGGAGCTCCTGAACGAGCAGCTCGGCGTGATCGGCCGCAACGCCGCCTCCGGCGTGGCTCTCGTGATCGGCGTGCTGCTGCTGTTCATGTCCGCGCGGGTCGCGGGCTGGGTGGCGCTCGGCATCCCCGTGAGCTTCCTCCTCGCCCTGGCGCTGTACTGGGGCCTGTTCGGCGGAACCGTGAACATCCTCGCGCTCATCGCCTTCGTCATGGCCATCGGCATCGTCGTGGACGACGCGATCGTCGTCGCGGAGGACGCGGTCGCGCTCCACGCGACCGGCCTGTCGCCCCGGGAAGCGGCCCTCGCCGGCGCCCGGCGCATGGCCGTGCCGGTGACCACGTCCTCCCTGACGACCCTCGCGGCCTTCGCCCCCCTGCTCCTCTTCGGCGGTCCGCTCGGCGACATCATCCTGACCCTGCCCACGGTGCTGCTCTGCATCGTGCTCGCGTCCCTCGTCGAATGCTTCCTCGTGCTGCCGCGACACCTCGCCACGAGCCTCGGTCGCGACGATCGCCACGATCCCGGACGGCTGCGCCGGGCCCTCGGCGACGGCTTCGAGACGCTGCGCCTGCGCTGGTTCCGGCCGCTGCTGCGCCGTGCCCTGGACGCGCCCGGCGCCACCGTGTGCGCAGCCGTCGCCGCGGTCCTGCTCTCCCTCGCGCTCCTCGCCTCGCAGCGGGTGGGCGTCAACCTGATCACCGGCCTCGATCTCGTGACCGTGGAGGCGGCCGTGCGCTTCGCGCCGGGCGCCGGCGCGCGCGAG
>JAZBPF010000165.1:0-3198 GCA_036351515.1 Pseudomonadales bacterium
CGTTGCGATGGGTCGCAAGCTCGCCCGGATCGCCTTCGCGCTGATGCGGACGGAGACAGACTATCGCCCCGCGCAAGCCGCATAAGCGTTGCGCGGAGCCATAGGATCTCCCACAGGGCGGGTCGGCACTCCGTCTGTGGGAGCCGGCTTCAGCCGCGATTGCGCAGCGGCCGCCGGAGTCGATCGCCGCTGAAGCGCGCTCCCACAGGGCCGGTCGACACCCCGACTGTGGGAGCCTGCTTCAGCCGCGACTGCGCGGCGGCCGCCGGGGTGGATCGCCCGGCCTGCCCGAGCGACCGGACCGGGGTCCCAGAGGGGGGTGGGGGGACGACGCTGCGACGGGGAGAGCCCCTGGAGCCGGGCGGCGCATCCTGGCTCTTCGCAATTGCGAATCACACGCAGTAAGCGTACATTCGCGGCGCTTCCCCACCTGGTCAACGGGAACCACAACCGATGCACGCCCCGAAACTGCCCGTCCTGGCGGCCGCGGTCCGCGCCGCTGCGCTTTCCTCCCTCGCCCTCGCCGGTTCCCTGGCGCTGGCGCAGGAGTCCGCCGTCGAGGAGCTCGTCGTCGAAGGGAAGTACCTCTCCCTCGACCAGCTCGACGCCGTGAAGACGCCCACGCCGATCCTCGACGTGCCCCAGAGCCTGTCGATCGTCGGGGAGCAGCAGATCGAGGATCAGGCCTTCCAGGGCATCGGCGACGTGCTGCGCTACACGCCGGGGCTCGCCATCAGCCAGGGCGAGGGGCACCGGGACGCCATCATCATCCGCGGCATCCAGAGCACGGCCGACTTCTTCGTCGACGGCCTGCGCGACGACGTGCAGTACTACCGCCCGCTCTACAACGTGCAGCAGGTGGAGGTGCTCCGCGGCTCGAACGCGCTGCTCTTCGGCCGCGGCGGTGGCGGCGGAGTGATCAACCGCGTGCAGAAGAAGCCGGTGCTGAACGACACCTTCACCACCGTCGACCTCGGCATGGACACCTTCGGCGCCTGGACCACCACCGCCGACGTGAACGTGGACGTGGGCGACCGCGCAGCCTTCCGCCTGAACGCCTACGCCCAGGGCCTCGAGAACCACCGCGACGTCTTCGAGGGCGACAGCTTCGCCGTGAACCCGACGCTGAAGGTCGAGCTCGCCGAGGCGACCACCGCGTTCCTCTCCTACGAGTACGTGGACGACGACCGCGTCGTGGACCGCGGCGTGCCGTCGGTGGTCACCGCCGGCGGCCCGAACGAGCCCCTCGAGGGCTTCGAGGACACCTTCTTCGGCTCGCCGGATCGCAACGACGCGCAGCTCGAGGCGCACCTCCTGCGCGGGCGCATCGACCACCGCTTCTCCGACGCCCTGCGCGGCAACGTGACCGTGCAGTACGCCGACTACGACAAGGCCTACCAGAACCTCTACCCGAACAGCGCGGTGGTGGTCACGAACGGCACCTTTCCGGAGGTGACGCTCGACGGCTACCGCGACACGACTCAACGCGAGAACCTCATCGCCCAGGCGAACCTCGTGGGCGAGCTCGTCACCGGCGCCATCGAGCACACGGTGCTCTTCGGCCTCGAGGCCGGGAGCCAGGACACGGGCAACGCCCGCCTCGACACGGTGTTCGAGGCGAACGGCGACGATCAGATCGTCGTGCCCTTCACCGATCCCCTGCAGATCCCGGCCTTCGACTACTCGGACCTCTCCCGCGACCGCGATTCCGAGGTGCGCTTCACCTCCGTGTACCTGCAGGACCAGATCGGCCTCACGGAGCAGGTGAAGCTGCTCGTGGGCTTCCGCTACGACCGCTTCGACATCGAGGTCTTCGATCGCATCGAGGCGGGTGACGGCGACGCCGTGGGCGGCGACTTCGACCGCCTCGACGAGGAGATCACCCCGCGCCTGGGCCTGATCTACAAGCCCATGGAGAACGTCTCCCTCTACGCGAGCTACAGCGAGACCTTCCTGCCGCTCTCCGGGGAGCAGTTCCTCACGCTGGACCTCACCTCCGAGGGCACGCGTCCGCAGTTCTTCGAGAACCGCGAGCTGGGCCTGAAGTGGGACCTGCGGGACGATCTGGCCTTCACCTCGTCGATCTTCGAGCTCCAGCAGGACAGCTTCACGTCCATCGACCCGGTGAACCCGGAGCAGGTGATCCTCGTGGAGGGCTCGCGGATCCGCGGCGCGGAGTTCCAGCTCACGGGGGCCCTGACCGAGCGCTGGGCGATCACCACGGGCTACTCGTACCTCGACGGCGAGGTGGAGCGCGCCGACGGCACCGGCTTCGACGGAAATTCCACGCGGCAGACGCCGGAGCACATGTTCTCGATCTGGAACTCGGTGCAGGTGACCGGGCGCCTGCGCCTGGGCCTCGGCGCCACCTACCAGGACAGCTTCTTCGTGCAGGAGGACAACTCCGTGGAGGTGCCGTCCTACACCCGCCTGGACGCCGCCGCCTACTACCGCGTGAGCCCGACGGTACGGGTGCAGCTGAACGTGGAGAACCTCCTCGACGAGGAGTACTTCCCGGACGCGCACAGCAACACGAACATCACGACCGGCCGGCCGCTGAATGCGCGGCTGACGGTGTCGATGGATCTGTGAGGCTCGGCGTCGGGCGGTCGGGTTCGTCGCCGGCTTCCGCATGCGGGAGGTGTAGACGCCCCACTGTGGGAGCCCGCTTCAGCCGCTCCGGCGGGCCGGGCGACGAAACGGCCAGGCGCTGCAGTCGCGACTGAAGTTCGCTCCCACAGCGGCGGAATCGACACCTCCTGTTAGAGCCAGCTTCAGCGGAGACGAAACGGCCAGGCGCCGCAGTCGCGACTGAAGTCGGCTCCCACAGGGGCAGCATCGACCCACCACTGTGGGAGCCAGCTTCAGCGGCGACGAAACGGCCGGGCGCTGCGTCGCGACTGAAGTCGGCTCCCACAGGAGCAGTATCGACCCACCACTGTGGGAGCCAGCTTCAGCGGCGACGAATCGGCCGGGCGCTGCAGTCGCGACTGAAGTCGGCTCCCATTGGAGCAGCATCGATCCCTCCTGCGGGAGCCCGCTTCAGCGGCGACTTCCGCCCCGCATCACCCCCCCGCCGCCCGCAGATAGGCAACCACGAGCCGCTCCACCTCCGTCCTCCGCGCCGCGTCGCGCCCGGCCCACGGCAGGAGCGCGTCGCCGGCCTCGATGAGGGCGCCGGCCACCAGCGGCGCTCGA
>JAZBPF010000166.1:0-9572 GCA_036351515.1 Pseudomonadales bacterium
CACTGTGGGAGCTGGCTTCAGCCGCGACGACGCGCCCGGCCGAAGCCGTCGAAGCTGAAGCTAGCTTCCACCTTGGGCGGAGCCACGGCCACTGTGGGAGCTGGCTTCAGCCGCGACGACGCGCCCGGCCGAAGCCGTCGCAGCTGAAGCTTGCTCCCACCATGGGCGGAGCCGCGGCCACTGTGGGAGCTGGCTTCAGCCGCGATGACGAGGCCAGACGCGCTGCGCGAGCGCGCGGTCCGCCACTGCGGCCGAAGCTTCCTGCCCCAGGAGCTTCTGCGCTCAGTCGGCTTCCAGCGCTTCCCGCAGCGACGCCTCGATCTCGCCGCCGCACCAGGCGTCGCCCCAGGCCCCCTCACCCCGCGCGATCCGGGCCGCCTGCTCCGGCCGGCCCTCGATGCGATCGGCGAGGGCGGCGATCGCGGGTGCCGATTCCTCGAGGAGCGGGCGGAGCGCCGGGAGCTGGCGGGTCATGGTGCCCCAGAGCACGGCGGTCGCGAGGTCGGCGATGCCGGGTGCTTCGCCGCCGAGGAGCCGACCCTGTTCCGCCGTGAGGCCGTGGTGGCGCCCCGTCGCCTCGAAGATCCCCATCCAGCGTGCGAGCCGCGGGCGCTGTGCGGCCCAGCGCTCGCGGGTCCACCGCTGGGCGCCGTTATGCAGGGTCATCTCGTAGAGGATGTCGTCGACGTCGGCGAGCACCTTCGCCGTGAGCGCGGCTCGTCTCCCGTCCTCCGGCATCAGACCGTGCTTCCGGCCCAGCCAGGTGAGGATCGCGGCGGTCTGCGAGACCGCGAAATCGTCGCCGTGGTCGACCAGGACCGGCGGCCCCATGTGCGCCACCGGCTGCTCGGCCGGCGCCTGCTCCATCAGTTCACCCACTTCGTCCGGATCGGCCTCGGCCCAGTCGGCGCCGACGTGCGTGAGGGTCGCGCGCACGAACTCCCCGCGGAACGGGATCGGCCAGTAGTACAGCGTGTAGTCCGCCATGGCGGGGATCCTCCGGGCCGCGTCGCAGGAGGGACACCGTGAGGACCTCGGCGGTTCGTGTCGAGGGCCGCCGCAACCGCCCGAGCAACTTGTCCTCGAAGAGATCGAGAAGATACGTGCAACCTGCTAATTAAAAAAGGGCGTGAGCGTGCTGTGGGAGCCGGCTTCAGCGGCGACAGCAGGGCCCCGTGTGAGTCGCCCAGCCCGCAGTCCGCCTGCCCGCCCGAGCGTCTGAAACTGGCTCTCACGGAGAGGGTCGGAGATCCTCGTCGGTCGGAGCCCGGACGAAGCTCGCCCGCCCATGGACCGATTGGACCTGACGCCCCTGCGGGCCTTCTTCGCCCTCGCGCTCGGCGGATCCTTCCTCTTCTGGGCGCTCGCCGCCGCGACCGCGCCGTCGATCTGGGAGGGCCCCGGACCGGTCCTCTTCTACCTCGGCGCCGCGGCCGTGCCGCTGGCCGCGCTCTGGGTGACGGGGCGCTCCGGCGGGACCAGGGCACTGCGCGCGCTGCTCCGGCGCCTGGTCGATCCGACCCGCATCCCCGCAGTCGCCTGGGTCTTCCTCCTCGCCTTCGTGCCGTCCGTGTACCTGCTGACGGGGCTCGCGGGTCCGGAAGGGCCGATGTCGGCGAGTCTGCTGGAATCGCGCGGCCTCGGCGGCGTGCTCGCGGCGGCGGCCTTCGCGCTCCTCTTCGGTCCGTTGCCCGAGGAGCTCGGCTGGCGCGGCTGTGCGCTGCCGGGCCTGCTCGCCCGCTTCGGCCCGCTGGCGGCGTCCGGCTGGCTCTTTCTCGCCTGGGCGCTCTGGCACGTGCCGCTGTTCCTGCTCCCGGGCTACTACGCGCCCTTCGGCGGGCCGCCTGCGCCGGGCCTGTTCTTCCTGGAGCTGGCGGCGAACACCGTGCTTCAGACCTGGCTGTTCCTCGTGACCGGCGGGAGCGTGCTGGCCGCGGTGCTGTACCACTTCGCGGTGAACTTCACGGGCGAGCTGCTGCCGGTCCCCTTGGCGGCGGAGCCGCTGCGCGCCGCGCTGTTCGTGGCTGCCGCTGCGTGGGCCGGGGCCTGGTCGGTTCGGCACGGCGCCGCGAGAGCGCGACGGATTCTCGAAGATCGCTACAACCACCTGATCTGATTCCCGAAGAGGTCCGGATGCTCCTCCGGTTCCCGGCGCGCTGTCGCGGGTCCGCCGCACCATCCACTCGGGTGGGTGCGTCCGCGCCCCGGACGCGCGAGGATGGATTCCGCCAGCCGAAGGGGAGGGGAAGACATGGCGGCTCCATGGCGAACGCTTGCCTGCGCGGGGATCCTGGGCTTCGGAGTCGCGACGGCGACCGCGGCCGAGGTCCTGGAGGGCACGGTCCGCTCCGACGGCGAGACGCCGGAGGCGGGAGTCTGGGTGATCGCGGAGACGGACGATCTCCCGACGCCGTTCCGGAAGATCGTGGTGACCGACGACGACGGACGCTTCGTGCTGCCGGAGCTGCCGGAGGCGGACTACCGGGTGTGGGTCCGGGGCTACGGGCTCCGGGACTCGACGGCGGTGGCCGCGCGTCCCGGCGATTCGCTCGCGCTGGAGACGCGCCGGGCGGAGACCGCTCGGGAAGCGGCGGCGATCTACCCCGCGAACCACTGGCTCTCGCTCCTGCGTCCCCCGGAGGGCGACGCGGGCTGGACGAGTGCCTTCAAGCTCGGCTGCCAGCTCTGCCACCAGGTGGGCTCGACGATCACGCGCCAGCGCACCCGTGAGGCCTTCGACCTCGGCCTGAAGAAGGCGACCTTCATGCATGCCACCGCCGATGGGCTCGGCCGCGACCGGTTGCTGGACGCGCTCGCCGACTGGTCCGCGCGCATCGGGGCCGGGGAGACGCCGCCCCCGCCGCGGCGGCCGCAGGGGCTCGAGCGCAACCTCGTGCTCACCCAGTGGGCCTGGGGCGACGCCTTCACCTACGCGCACGACGAGATCGCCACGGACAAGCGCGACCCCACCCGCTACGCGGACGGGCCGATCTACGGCGTCGACCTCGCCAACGACCGCGTGCTCGTGCTCGACCCCGTGGCCCACGCGGTGTCCATGGTGCCGGTGCCGACCCGCGACGGCTTCGACACGCCCTGGTGCCGCCAGACCTGGCGCGCGGGCAGCGGCGCGGCGGCGGAGCAGGGCGTGATCCCCATGGGTTTCGGGTCCCTCGGCTGCCCCGTGGAGCCCGGGATCACCCCCTTCGAGGGGCGCTACGACAACCCGGCGAATCCCCACAACCCCATGCTCGACGCCGAGGGCCGCGTCTGGCTCACGACGCAGATCCGGCGCGAGTGGGACGCGGACCTGCCCGCCTTCTGCCGCGACGCCCCCGCCATCGGCGGCCGCTACCACCATCGCCAGCTCGCCTGGTACGACCCCGAGACCGGCGACTTCGAGCTGCTGGACACCTGCTACGGCACCCATCATCTGCAGTTCGACGAAGGCGGCGTGCTGTGGACCAGCGGCGACGTGCACGTGATCGGCTGGTTCGATCCGGCGAAATACGACCCGGAAGATCCGTCGACGCTGGAAGCCGCCCAGGGCTGGTCGCCCATCGTCGTCGACGGGGACGGCGACGGCACCCCGGACACGCCGATCACGGGCTTCAACTACGGCGTGATCCCCAACCCCGTGGACGGCAGCGTCTGGACCGCCCAGCCGGGCGGCAATCCCGGCGACGACCCCGATTACCGCGGACGCCTCGTGCGCTACGACCCGGCCACGGACCGGCACGAGACCTTCGTGCCGCCGGCACCGGGCTCCGGTCCGCGCGGCGTGGACGTCGACTCGAAGGGGGTGGTCTGGGCGTCCCTCGGCGGCAGCGGCCATCTCGCCCGCTTCGACCGCTCGCGCTGCGCGCGCACCTGGGGGACCGGGGACCAGTGCCCCGAGGGCTGGACGCTCCATCGCAGCCCCGGGCCGACCATGGCCGTCCGCGACGGCGAGGGCCCCGTGGGCGCGGACTTCCACTACTACCTGTTCGTGGACCAGCACGACACGCTCGGGCTGGGGCGCGACACGGTGATCCTGAACGGTACCGGCTCCGATTCGCTCCTCGCCTTCCGCCCGGAGCAGGAGGAGTTCGTGGTGATCCGGATTCCCTATCCGCTGAACACCTTCACCCGGGGCCTCGACGGGCGCATCGACGACCCGGACGGCGGCTGGAAGGGGCGGGGGCTCTGGTTCACGAACGGCGGCGATCCGATCCACCACTCGGAGCTGCCGCGGTCCTACGTGGGGCGCGTGCAGCTGCGCCCGGATCCGCTCGCGCGGTGAGGTCATGACTCGAACGAGTCTGGAAGAAGGTAGCAACCTGATGAAAAATATAACTTCACCGATGATCGAACGCACCGCCGCACTGCTCCTGCTCGCCGTCCTCGGCGCCGCACCGGTGCAGGCGGCGGACCCGGTCCCCGTGGCCCTGGTGCTCAACGTCTACAACGGCGATCGCGCCGGCCCGGAGACCGACAGCGACGCGAACGCCATGGCGCAGGGCGGTCTCGAGGCGGTCGTCGCGGCGCACGGCGGGCGGGTGGTGGCCGTGCAGCAGCCGGACCTCGTCGAGGCGGACCGGGGCGCCTACGGCCGCTGGAACCGCTTCGGCCTCGTGAGCGGGCACTTCGCGGAGCAGATCGTCGCGAACGAGCGGGCCGGCCTCCTGAGCGTCGGGCTCTACAACAACTGCTCCTCCGCCCTGGGCATGCTCGGGGGGCTGCGCCATGCGCCCGTGGACGGGCCGCAGCGCGTCGGCATGGTCTGGATCGACGCTCACGGCGACTACAACGTGCCCGAGACGACGCTCTCGGGGATGCTCGGGGGCATGCCTGCCGCGATCGCCACGGGGGGCGCGCTGCACCGGCTGCGGCAGCAGGCGGGGCTCGACGAGCCCCTCGCGCACGAGGAACTGCTCATGGTGGCCGTGCGTGACACCGATCCCCTCGAGCAGGAGCGCATCGAGGCCGATGGCATCGCCCGGATCGGCACGGAGGACGTGCGCACGCTGTCGGCGGACTTCGACGCGGCCTTCGCGGCGCTCGCGCACCGGGTGGACGTCGTCTACGTCCACGTGGACCTCGACGTGCTCGACCCCGCCGAGGTCCCCGGCCACCCCCTGAAGGTGCCGGACGGCCCCACCAGCGTCGAGCTCGGTCGGGCCATCGAACGCATGTTCGCCCACGAGAAGACGGTGGCTCTGGGGATCGCCAGCTATCCGCACGAGGCCGACCCGGACGGCGTCACTCGCGAGGCCGTGCACCGGCTCGTGGCCGGCGCCCTGCGCGGGATCGAGGCACGCCCGAGTGTCCCCGCCCCGCACTGAACGCACTCCGGCGCTCGGCCGGCGGGGCTGCTGCGCCGGGTTCGCTCGGGCTGGCCGGATCCTTCAGGCCCCGGCGGACCGCTCGTGTGTCGTCAGAGGAAGTTGTTCGGCCAGATGATGCTGCGCCACATGTGCGCGACGGGGCTGCCGTCGAAGCCGAGGCCCTCCTTCGGCTGACGGAAGTGGCGGCCGATCACGTCCGTGAACTGCTCCACGTCCACGTGTACGTCGGGTTCGAAGGAGTAGAGGTCGTTGATCGTGATGAGCCGCGCGGTCATGTACCAGCGGTGATTGCGGGCGTAGGCCGCCGCCTCGTGGAGGTAGGGCTCCGGCTCGTAGTCCTCCCCGAAGAGGCGCAGGTAGGCCTCGGGATACTCGTAGCCGACCTCCGGGTCCGGGAAGAAGCGCAGCGCCTGGTGGTAGCGGATCGCCCAGCTCACCTCTTCGTCCACGTAGGGCTCGACGAGCTGCGCGCACCAGTAGCCGTGGTCCGTGCGGATCAGGCTGCCGAGGGCGATGTCGTGGAGCAGGCAGGCGAGCACCACCTTCTCGTCCACGCCGTTCTTCTGGGCGAGCGCCGCGCTCTGGAGCACGTGGTTCGCCGGCGCGAAGCGCAGCCGGTAGAAGTCGAGGAGCGTCGGGCGCTCGGGCATGCGCGGCAGCCGCGGCTCGTGGTGCTGGAGATACGGCGCCTTCGGATCGCTGCTGCCCACGAGGGAGCCGTCGCCGACGTCGCAGCCCCAGGGGGTCGCGACCTGCCGGTCGAGCTCCGCGGCCATGGCGTCCTCGAGCGCTTCCGCGCGGGCCGAGAGCGTCGGCGCTCCCGTGAGGGCGGCCCCGGCCGCGACGGCGGCGCGAGAGAGAAAGGTGCGTCGATCCATGGCGGGGTCCTCCACGCGGTCTCCCGACCCCGATCCTCCGCCCGCCGCCGCGACGCCGCAAGCGGACCCGCCCCGCACCGTCGCTTCCGGTATGCTCCGCGCCATGCCCTCCGGGTGTCGGTGCGAGATCGGGCCGGGGGGCAGCGGGGGGCCGGCACGTCGCCGGATCCGGGGAGGAGAAGAATCGATGAAGAAGCATCTCTGCGCGTGGCTCTGCCTCGTCGCATCTGCCGGCGCCTGGGCGGCGCCGGACTGGTCGCTCACGCTGACGGACGCCCAGATGGCCGAGGCCGAGGCGACCTACCAGCAGTACTGCTCGCTCTGTCACGGGGAGGACCGCACGGGCTACCGGGCGGACCACGCGCCCTCGCTGCGCACGGAATCGCTCCTGGCCACGGGCTATCCGCGCTTCCTCTACGCCACCATCGGCTACGGCCGGGCGAACACGGCCATGGAGGGCTACAGCACGGAGATGGGCGGTCCGCTCACGCGGGATCAGCTCCGTCTCCTGACGCGCTGGCTCGCCCAGGTGGAGGGCGTGGAGCGGATCGACCTGGATCACGACGCGGTGATCCACGGTGACGTCGCCCGGGGCGCGGAGCTCTACGCGTCGACCTGCGCGGAGTGTCACGGTGAGACCGGGCTCGGGATCACCGCACCGTCCCTCGGGGATCCGGCGCTCCTGGCCAACGCCTCCGACGCCTTCCTGAAGCACGCGATCGTCAATGGGCGCGAGGGGACCCCCATGGTCTCCTTCGCCGACCAGCTGGACGAGGCCGAGATCGACTCGCTGGTGGCCTACCTGCGCAGCCAGGCCTCCGGCTGGACGCCGGAGCCCCCGGCCCTGCGCAAGCCGCCGGGGCCCGAGGAGTACGTGCTGAATCCGGAGGGCGAGGATCCCGAGTTCACGCTGCGCGAGGGACGCTACGTGCCCGCGGCGCAGGTGGTGCAGGCGCTGGAGGAGAAGCGACGCTTCATCCTGCTGGACACGCGCCCGGCGTCCGCCTGGCAGCGCAGCCACATCCCCGGCGCCGTGCCCATGCCCTACTACCGGGAGAAGGAGCGCGCTGGCGAGGGCCTGCCCAACGACGGCACCTGGATCGTCGCCTACTGCGCCTGCCCGCATGCGGCGTCGGACTACGTGGTGAACAACCTCCGTTCCCTCGGCTACGCCAACACGGCGGTGATCGACGAGGGCATCCTCGTCTGGACCGCCATGGGCCTGCCGGTCACCGCCGGCGAGAAGCTCGCGGCGGAGTAGGGCCCTCCGACCTGCCCCGGCCCCGGGCTTCCCGGGGCCCGGGGCGCCTTCCCTCGCGGTTTCCCCACCCCTTCCTTGCCCTGGGTCAAGGAAAGCTTCGCCCCTGCGCGGTCTTCTTGGTTCCGGGACCCGTCGGGTCCCGGCCCGTGCGGATGATCGGAGGGACGGTCGCCGCTTCCAGGGAAACGGAAGGTACTGGGGGAAATCGACATGGGTGCTCCACGAATCCTTTGGCTGGCTGTCCTGGCAGGGTGGTCGGCCCTGGCCACGACGGCGTCGGCCCTCGACTTCGACGTCTCGAATCCGGCCGAATTCCAGGCCGCGCTGACCACCGCCCAGAGCAACGGGCAGGAAGACACGATCAACGTCCTGCCCTGCGTGCTCGGGGAGCCCGGCTGCACGACGCTCACCGATCCCGTGACGAACCAGTCCGTCGTCGCCTACGAGTTCTCGACGCCGCTGACCTACATCGCGGCCTCTACGGAGAACTTCTCCCTGACGATCGACGGCTTCGACTCCGACACGAGAATCCTCGCCGGGGATGCTGCCCAGATCCTCTTCATCGACACCACAGCCGCAACAGACACGGGTCAAACCGTCTGGGTGCGCAATCTCACCTTCGCGCTCGGATTGCCGGAGGCGGGGGACGGTGGCGCGGTGGCCATCCGGGTCGCGGGTGCGTTCGTCCAGGTGTCCGGCAGCGAGTTCTACGGCAACAGGGCGGACAACGGCGGGGCTCTCTTCATCGCGGTCACCGGGGCCTCGGAAGCGCCGATCCGGCTGGTGGATCTCACCTTCGAGGGGAACTCCGCGAGGGATTCCGGTGGTGCGGCCATGGTGCTCGCGACGGAGTTCGTGAACGTCGAGGTGCGGGACATCGACTTCATCGGGAACAACGCCGTGGGCGGCGGCGGTTGTCTCTTCGTGCAGAACCTCGAGGCGGGCGACGGTCCGATCCGGGTCAACGAGGTGCTCGTCGACGACGTCACCTTCGAGCAGTGCGAAGCGGGGCTCGACGGAGGCGGTGCCTACCTGGCCGCCAACGCGACGACGATCCGTGTCTCCGGTTTCGTCGAGAACGAGGCCGGGGGAGTGGGCGGGGGGCTGTTCCTCGAGGGAGGCTGGGGCTTTCTGAACGTCGTCAACAGCGGCTTCGCCTTCAACACCGCCCAGAGCGGAGGAGGGATGTACACGAATCCGCCCGTCCCGTTCGGGGACGGCACCCCCAACCTGATCAACAACACGTTCGTGGAGAACAACGCGACCAACGACGGCGGGAACCTCTATCTGGCGGTGGGCGGTACGACCGCCATCGCTCGCATCTACAACAACATTCTGTTCGGTGGAACGACCGCGTCCGCGACGACCGGGGACGACGTCTACATCGACAACGATCCCTTCGAAGACATTCCCTCGAGGGTCGAGTTCTACAACAACGCGATCACGGCACTCCCGTCCGGCGGCTTCCCGAACACGAACGACTCCTTCTTCATCTCCGGCCCTTCGGCCCTCGTCTCCGGCGGGAACATCGACGATCCGCCGCAGCTCCTGCTCACGACGATCGAGGACGGTGAGGAGGTCGTGAGCCCCGACCAGTTGCCCACGTCGCCGACCATCGACGCCGGGCGCAACGATCTCGTCACCCCGGCCTTCGGGGTCGCGATCCCGAACGTCGACTACGACGGGGACGAGCGTCCCGACGGGGACGTGGAGTCCGGGGGGACCGTCGACATCGGCATGGACGAGTTCGTGCCCGACGCCACGCCCACCGCGGATCTCTCCGTGGTCGCCAGCGACAGCCCGGACCCGGTCACCGAGGGCGGGAACCTCACCTACCAGGTGACCGTCGCCAACGCCGGGCCGGACGCAGCCACCTCCGTCGCGCTCGACGTGGACTTCGACGATGGCGTCGAGTTCGCCTCGGCGACACCGGGTCAGGGCACCTGTACGGCGAGCGGAGATCTGGCGAGCGTGAGCTGTGCGCTGGGCACAATCGCCGACGGCGACGACGTGGCGGTCACGATCGTGGTCACGGTGCCCGAGGTGCTCGAGCCGACGACCATCACGGCGGGCTTCCTGGTCGGCAACGACGCCCAGTTCGAACCGGAC
>JAZBPF010000167.1:0-3040 GCA_036351515.1 Pseudomonadales bacterium
GACCACCTCCTCCTGGCCGATGAGCTCGTCCACCACGAAGCCGATGCGGCGGTTCTCCACCATCACCGCCACCACGTGCGGGGTCTCGCTCTCGCCGCCGAAGCCGAGGCACTCGCGGCCGAGCTGCAGGGGCAGCGGATCCTTGCGGACCATGAGCACGGGTTGGTCGTCGATCATGCGCAACCGCGAGCGGTCGAGTTCGTAGGTCTCGATCACGTTCGAGAGGGGCAGCGCGAAGCGCTGTCCGGCCACCACCACCATGAGCGTGGGCAGGATCGCGAGCGTGAGCGGCAACCGGAGGCTGAAGCGCGTGCCCGTGCCGAGCTGGGACTCGATGTCGAGGGAGCCGTTGAGCTGGCCGATCTTCGTCTTCACGGCGTCCATGCCGACGCCGCGGCCGGAGACGTCGGAGATCGCGTCGCGGGTCGAGAAGCCGGGCTCGAAGATGAGCTGGTAGGCCTCGGGCTCGGAGAGCCGCGCCGCCTGGTCCACGGAGACGAGGCCCTTCTCCACCGCGCGGCGCCGGAGCTTCTCGGGATCCATGCCGGCTCCGTCCTCGGAGACCGAAACGAGCACGTGATCGCCGGCGTGCAGGGCTTCGAGGACCACCGTGCCCTCCCGCGGCTTGCCTGCGGCCTCGCGCACCTCCGGCATCTCGATGCCGTGGTCCACGGCGTTGCGCACGAGGTGCACGAGCGGCTCGGCGAGGGCGTCCACGAGGTTCTTGTCGAGCTCCGTCTCCACGCCGTGCATCTCGAGCTTCACCTGCTTGCCGAGGTCCCGGGCGAGGTCCCGGACCAGGCGCGGAAAGCGCGAGAAGACGCGCTTCACCGGCTGCAGACGGCTCGCCATGACCGCGGTCTGGATGTCCGCGGTGACGCGGTCGAGGTTCGCGGCGATGCGCGCGAGCTCCGCGTCCTGGATCGACTGCTGCCGGCTCGTGAGGCGGTTGCGCGAGAGCACGAGTTCGCCCACGAGGTTCATGATCTCGTCGAGGCGGCGCACGTCGACGCGCACCGTGTCCTCCGCCTGCGGCAGGCTCGCCGCCGTGGCGCGGGCCGGCGCTGCGGGGGTCGGGGCGGACGCCGGTGACGGTGCAGAAGCCGGCGAGGGAGTGGCAGCCGGGACGGAGGCCGCGGCCGGCGCCGCGCCCGGGGCGCCGCCCTTGCCGTGGAGCTCGTCGAGGAGCGCCTCGAACTCGTCGTCGTCGATCGTGTCGTCGCCGGCTGGCGCCGAGACAGCCGGCGCGGCGCCGGACGGAGCGCCGCCCTTGCCGTGGAGCTCGTCGAGAAGCGCCTCGAACTCGTCGTCGTCGATCGTGTCGGAGCCCGCGTCACCGCCACCCTCGGCACCGGCGTCCGCGAGGAGCGCGTCGAGCGCCGCCTCCGCCGGATCGGCGGGCGAGGGCTCGGGCGCCTGCGGTGCCGGGGCCGACGGCACGGCCGGACGCTCGCCCGCGGCGATGGCCGCGAGGCCGTTCACCAGGGCCTCGGGGGCGGCGCGCGGCGTACGGCTGGCGCGCGCGTCCTCGAACTGGCCGTTGACCACGTCCAGGGTCTGCAGGAGCAGGTCCATGATCCCCGCGTCGACGCGGAGTTCGCCGTTGCGCAGGAGGTTGAAGACGTCCTCCGCGTGGTGGCAGACGCGCACAAGCGGGTCGAGACCGACGAAGCCGGCGCCCCCCTTGATGGTGTGGAAGGCGCGGAAAGCGGCGTTGAGAAGCTCCGCGTCGTCCGGGCGCTGCTCGAGCTCCACGAGCTCCGAGTTCAGGTGCTCGAGGAGCTCCCCGGCCTCGGTGAGGAAGTCGAGCAGGATGTCGTCGTCGGCGCTCATGGCTCGCGTCCGCTTCAGAAGCCCAGCGATTCGAGCAGGTCGTCCACCTGCTCCTGACTCGAGAGGCCCTCGTCGCCGGCATCGGCGACCCGCGGGCCGAAGCCATGCGCCGTGCCGCCGGCGGCGACCGCTGCGGCGGCGGTGCCAGGGAGGTGTCCGGCACAGCGCAGCAGGGCGACGAGGCGCAGCTCGACGTTCTCCACCAGGTGGATCGCCCGGCGGATCAGCTGACCCGTGCGGTCCTGGAAGTCCTGGGCGAGGAGCACCTCCGTGAGCGCGGCGTCGATCTCGACGGCCTGCGCGCGGACCCGCGCGAGCGCCGCGGCCGGCGTCTCCGCGGGCTCCGCGGCGATCGCACGGGCGAGAGGCTGGGCCCGCTCGACGGCGTCGAGGGTGCGGTGCGTGGCCTGTTCCGTGAGCTCGATCACGTGATCGAGGCGAATCCGGGCGTCCGGCGCATCGCTCTCGGCGAGGCGGAGCAGCTCCGGGTCGGAGGTGCAGGCGACGAGCTCGTCGTGGACCTTGCGCGCCGTGCGCCCGAGCTCCTGGAACAGCGCCGCGTCTGCCGTCGCCCCGAGTGCCGCGAGGGCTTCGGCGGCGGCGGTCTCGTCCCCGCCTTCCAGTGCCGCAACGAGGCCGCGGGCGAGGGTCAGGCGCTCGTCTCCGGGATCCTGCTCCGCGGCGCTCATGCGGCGGACCTCTCGAAGATGCGCTCGAGCTTGCTCTTGAGCGTCTCCGCCGTGAACGGCTTCACCACGTAGCCGCTCACGCCGGCCTGCGCGGCCTCCACGATCTGCTCGCGCTTGGCCTCGGCGGTGACCATGAGGATCGGCAGCGCCGAGAGGCGTTCGTGGGCGCGGACCCACTTGAGCACGTCGATGCCCGGCACGCCCGGCATGTTCCAGTCGAGCACCAGGAGGTCGAACTCCTGGCTCTCGAGGAGCGGCATCGCCGTGGCGCCGTCGTCGGCCTCCTCCATGTGTTCGAAGCCGAGTTCTCCGAGCAGATTGCGGATGATGCGTCGCATCGTCGAGAAGTCGTCGACGATCAGGATGCGCATGTTCTTGTCCATGCGTTCGGGACCCCCTTTTCAGTTCCGCTCGAGGAGGCGCGCCGCGCCCGGACGCTCCTCGGCCCAGTCGAGGAGCTGCGCCCGCAGACGCAGCATGGATTTCGCGTGGATCTGGCAGACCCGGGATTCGGTGAC
>JAZBPF010000168.1:0-2623 GCA_036351515.1 Pseudomonadales bacterium
GACCACCTCCTCCTGGCCGATGAGCTCGTCCACCACGAAGCCGATGCGGCGGTTCTCCACCATCACCGCCACCACGTGCGGGGTCTCGCTCTCGCCGCCGAAGCCGAGGCACTCGCGACCGAGCTGCAGGGGCAGCGGGTCCTTGCGGACCATGAGCACGGGCTGGTCGTCGATCATGCGCAGCCGCGAGCGGTCGAGTTCGTAGGTCTCGATCACGTTCGAGAGCGGCAGCGCGAAGCGCTGGCCGGCCACCACCACCATGAGCGTCGGCAGGATCGCGAGCGTGAGCGGCAGGCGCAGGCTGAAGCGGGTGCCCGTGCCGAGCTGCGACTCGATGTCCAGGGCGCCGTTGAGCTGGCCGATCTTCGTCTTCACGGCGTCCATGCCGACGCCCCGGCCGGAGACGTCGGAGATCGCGTCGCGGGTCGAGAAGCCGGGCTCGAAGATGAGCTGGTAGGCCTCGGGCTCGGAGAGCCGCGTCGCCTGGTCCACGGAGACGAGGCCCTTCTCCACGGCGCGGCGCCGGAGCTTCTCCGGATCCATGCCGGCCCCGTCCTCGGAGACGGAGACCACGACGTGGTCGCCGGCGTGGAGCGCCTCCAGGACCACGGTGCCCTCCCGCGGCTTGCCCGCGGACTCGCGCACCTCCGGCAGCTCGATGCCGTGGTCCACGGCGTTGCGCACGAGGTGCACGAGCGGTTCGGCCAGGGCGTCGACGAGGTTCTTGTCGAGCTCCGTCTCCACGCCGTGCATCTCGAGCTTCACCTGCTTGCCGAGGTCGCGGGCGAGATCCCGGACCAGGCGCGGGAAGCGCGAGAAGACGCGCTTCACCGGCTGCAGGCGGCTCGCCATGACCGCGGTCTGGATGTCCGCGGTGACCCGGTCGAGGTTCGCGGCGATGCGTCCCAGCTCGGCGTCGTGGATCGACTGCTGGCGGCTCGTGAGGCGGTTGCGCGCGAGCACGAGCTCGCCGACGAGGTTCATGATCTCGTCGAGGCGCCGGACGTCGACGCGCACCGTGTCCTCGGCCTGGGGCAGGCTCGCCGCGCTGGCCCGGGCCGGCGCCGCGGGGGCCGGGGCGGACGCAGGAGCCGGCGCGGGCGCCCGTGCTTGGGTCGGCGCGGGCGCTGCCGGCGCGCCGACGGCCGCGCCCGGAGCGCTGCCCTTGCCGTGGAGTTCGTCGAGGAGCGCCTCGAACTCGTCGTCGTCGATCGTGTCGGAGCCGGCGGGCGTGGAGGCGGGCGAAGAGGCGCCGGACGGCGCGCCGCCCTTGCCGTGGAGCTCGTCGAGGAGCGCCTCGAACTCGTCGTCGTCGATCGTGTCGGATGCCGCGCCGTCGCGCGGCTGCGCGCCCGTGTCCGCGAGGAGCGCCTCGAGCGCGGCCTCCGCCGGATCGGCGGGCGGGGGCTCCGGGGCCCGCGCCGCCGGGGCCGAGGGAGCCGACGCCGGTCGCTCGCCCGCGGCGATGGCCGCGAGGCCGCTCACCAGGGCTTCGGGGGCCGCGCGCGGCGTGCGGTTCGCGCGCGCGTCCTCGAACTGGCCGTTGACCACGTCGAGGGTCTGCAGGAGCAGGTCCATGATCCCCGCGTCGACGCGGAGTTCGCCGTTGCGCAGGAGGTTGAACACGTCCTCCGCGTGGTGGCAGACGCGCACGAGCGGGTCGAGGCCGACGAAGCCGGCGCCCCCCTTGATGGTGTGGAAGGCGCGGAAGGCCGCGTTGAGCAGCTCCGCGTCGTCCGGGCGCTGCTCGAGTTCCACGAGCTCCGAGTTCAGATGCTCCAGGAGCTCACCGGCCTCGGTGAGGAAGTCGAGCAGGATGTCGTCGTCGGCGCTCATGGATCGCGTCCGCGTCAGAAGCCCAGCGATTCGAGCAGGTCGTCCACCTGCTCCTGGCTCGAGAGGCCCTCGTCGCCGGCGTCGGCGACCCGCGGGCCGAAGCCGTGCGCCGTGCCGCCCGCAGCGGCCACGACGGCGCCGGCGCCCGGGAGCTGGCCGGCACAGCGCAGCAGGGCGACGAGGCGCAGCTCGACGTTCTCCACCAGGTGGATCGCCCGGCGGATGAGCTGGCCCGTGCGGTCCTGGAAGTCCTGGGCGAGGAGCACGTCCGTGAGCGCCGCGTCGATCTCGGCGGCGTGGCCGCGCGCCCGCTCGAGGGCGGCGGCGGGCTCGTCGTCCGATTCCGCGGCGATGGCCCGGGCCAGGGGCTGCGCCCGCTCGACGGCGTCGAGGGTCCGGTGCGCCGCCTGTTCCGTGAGCTCGATCACGTGGTCGAGGCGCACGCGCGCGTCCGGCGCGTCGCTCTCGGCGAGCCGGAGCAGCTCCGGATCGGAGGTACAGGCGACGAGTTCGTCGTGGACCCGGCGCGCCGTGCGCCCCAGCTCCCGGAAGAGCGTCGCGTCCGCGGCGGCGCCGAGGGCCGCGAGCGCCTCCGCCGTACGGGTCTCGTCTCCGGCCTCGAGGGCGGCGACGAGGCGCCGCGCGTGGGCCAGGCGCTCGTCTCCGGGATCCTGCTCCGCGGCGCTCACGCGGCGGACCTCTGGAAGATGCGCTCGAGCTTGCTCTTGAGCGTCTCCGCCGTGAACGGCTTCACCACGTAGCCGCTCACGCCGGCCTGCGCGGCCTC
>JAZBPF010000169.1:0-16000 GCA_036351515.1 Pseudomonadales bacterium
CCGCGCCGTCTCGACGGTGAGGAGCGGGACGTCCCCGCAGAGCACGAGGACGCGGTCGTCCCCGGCGAGCGAGGGGAGCGCGCGGCCCACGGCGTCGCCGGTGCCCAGGCGCTCGGCCTGTTCGACGCACTCGGCGTCCGCCGACCGGGCGAGGGAGACGACTTCGGAAGCGTCCGGGCTCACGACGACGACGGTGCGCTCGGCCACTGCCGCGGCGGTGTCGAGGACGTGGGCGAGCAGCGGGCGCCCACCCAGGGGATGGAGCACCTTGGGCAGCGCCGAACGCATGCGGGTGCCCTTGCCCGCGGCGAGGATCAGAGCCGCCGTCGCTGCCATCTGGAAGAGTCCGTGGCCCGGTAACGAAAGAGGGCGGCCGCCGGGACCGCCCTCCTCTTGTACTGGTGCACCGTCACGATGTCACGGGGCGCCGACGGAGTGTCGCCCCGTCAGGATCCGCGGCGCTTGCGCATGCGCAGCACGCGCAGCTGCGCCGCGGCCTCGGCGAGCTGGGCCGCCGCCACGGAGTACTCGAAGTCGGAGGTCTGCTCCGCCATGGCGCGCTCCGCGTCCTCCATGGCCCGGGTCGCCGCCGCCTCGTCGAGGTCGTCGGCCCGGACGGCCGTGTCCGCGAGGATGGTCACCACGCCCGGCTGCACCTCGAGATAGCCGCCGGAGGCGAAGATCGTCTCCTCCGTGCCGTTGTCGAAGAGCAGCCGCACGGGACCGGGCTTGATCCCCGTGAGCAGGGGCGCGTGGCCGGGCATGATGCCGAGCTCGCCGAGGGAGCCGGTGGCGACGACCATGGTCACGCGGCCGGAGAACAGCTCTTCCTCGGCGCTGACGACGTCGCAGTGGATGGTCATGGCCATCGGTGGCCTCCGTCCGGGAAATCGAGCGGCTTCAGAGCTTCTGCGCCTTCTCGCGCGCTTCCTCGATGGTGCCGACCATGTAGAAGGCCTGCTCCGGCAGGTCGTCCACGTCGCCGTCGAGGATCGCCTTGAAGCTGCGCACCGTGTCCTTCAGGGAGACGTACTTGCCGGGGTTGCCCGTGAAGACCTCCGCGACGAAGAACGGCTGCGAGAAGAACTGCTGGATCTTCCGCGCGCGGTAGACGGTCTGCTTGTCCTCCTCGGACAGCTCGTCCATGCCGAGGATGGCGATGATGTCCTTGAGCTCCTTGTACTTCTGGAGCACCGCCTGGCAGCCCCGGGCGACCTCGTAGTGCTCCTGCCCCACGACCTGCGGGTCGAGCTGGCGGCTCGTGGAGTCCAGCGGATCCACGGCGGGGTAGATGCCGAGGTCCGTGATGGCCCGCGACAGGGTCACGGTGGCGTCGAGGTGGGCGAAGGTCGTGGCCGGGGACGGGTCCGTGAGGTCGTCCGCCGGCACGTAGACGGCCTGGATGGACGTGATCGAGCCGGTCTTGGTGGTCGTGATGCGCTCCTGGAGCACGCCCATCTCCTCCGCCAGCGTCGGCTGGTAGCCCACGGCGGAGGGCATGCGGCCGAGGAGCGCGGACACCTCGGTCCCGGCGAGCGTGTAGCGGTAGATGTTGTCCACGAACAGCAGGACGTCCCGGCCCTCGTCGCGGAACTTCTCGGCGAGCGTCAGGCCCGTGAGCGCCACGCGCAGGCGGTTGCCCGGGGGCTCGTTCATCTGCCCGAAGACCAGGGAGATCTTGTCGAGGACGTTGGAGTCCTGCATCTCGTGGTAGAAGTCGTTGCCCTCGCGGGTCCGCTCGCCCACGCCGGCGAACACGGACAGGCCCGAGTGCTCGATGGCGATGTTGCGGATGAGCTCGAGCATGGTGACCGTCTTGCCGACCCCGGCGCCGCCGAAGAGGCCGACCTTGCCGCCCTTGGCGAAGGGGCAGATCAGGTCGATGACCTTGATGCCCGTCTCGAGGATCTCCACGGCCCCGGACTGGTCCTCGTAGGTCGGCGCGGCGCGGTGGATCGGCATGGACTGGGCGGCGTTCACCGGGCCCTTCTCGTCGATGGGCTCGCCGAGCACGTTCATGATCCGGCCGAGGGTCTCCTCGCCCACGGGGATCGTGATCGGCGCGCCCGTGTTCTCCACGGAGAGCCCGCGGGAGAGGCCCTCGGAGGCGCCCATGGCGATGGCCCGGACGATCCCGTCGCCGAGCTGCTGCTGGACTTCCAGCGTCAGGCCCGTGTCCGCGACCCTGAGCGCGTCGTAGACCTTGGGCACGTTCTCGCGCTCGAACTCCACGTCCACGACGGCGCCGATGACCTGCACGATGCGTCCGCTACTCATGATCCTCGTATCCTCTTGCCGAATCTCTCGATGACCCGCGCCTGGGCGGCGCCGGGTCTCAGACCGCCGAGGCGCCGCCGACGATCTCCGCGATCTCCTGCGTGATCGCCGCCTGGCGCGCGTTGTTGTAGAGCAGCTGCAGATCGTCGATCAGCTTGCCGGCGTTCTCGGTCGCGTTCTTCATGGCGATCATCTTCGCCGCCTGCTCGCAGGCGGAGTTCTCCACCACCGCCTGGTAGACCTGCGACTCGATGTAGCGCCGGATCAGTCCCTCGACGAGTTCGCGGGCCTCGGGCTCGTAGAGGTAGTCCCAGGAGTGCCGGTACTCCTGCTCGTCCGCGGGCGGCAGCGGCGCGAGCTGGAGGATCGTGGGCTCCTGGGTCATGGTGTTCACGAAGGTGTTGTAGACGACGAAGAGCCGGTCGATGCGCCCTTCCTCGTAGGCCTTGAGCATCACCTGCACGCCGCCGATGAGCTCCTCCACGCGGGGCTGCTCACCGACGCCGTCGATGGTCGCGACGACGTTGCCGCCGTAGCTGCGGAAGAAGCTCTGCGCCTTGCGGCCGATGAGCGCGAGGTCGATCTCGACCCCCTGCTCGTGCCAGCTCTGCATGTCCTTCACGAGGGCGCGGAACTCGTTGACGTTCAGGCCGCCGCAGAGGCCCTTCTCCGTGGAGACCACGATGTAGCCGATGCGCTTCACCTCGCGCTCGACCATGTACACCGACCGGTATTCCGGATTGGCATGGGCCATGTGGCCGACCACCTGCCGGATCTTCTCGGCGTAGGGCCGGCTCTCGGCCATGCGGTCCTGCGTGCGCCGCATCTTCGAGGCGGCGACCATCTCCATGGCACTCGTGATCTTCTGCGTGTTGCGCACGCTCTTGATCTTGGTGCGGATTTCCTTGCCTACGGCCATGCGGACCCTCGCAGCGTCGCTCCCGTGCTCCGGCGGCCCGCGGACGCGGACCGCCCCGGCGTCACCAGGTGCGCGTCTCCTTGAAGCGTTCGATGGCGGACTTCATGGTCTCGGCGATGTCGTCGTCGTACGCGCCGGTCTCGTCGATCCGCTTCATGAAGCTGCCGTGCTCCTCGTGCATGTACGCGAGCAGCGCCGCCTCGAAGTCGAGGACCTTGTTCACCTCGACGTCCTCGAGGTAGCCCTGCGTCGCCGCGAACAGGGACACGCCCATCTCCGAGACGCTCATGGGTGCGTACTGCTTCTGCTTCATGAGCTCGGTGACCCGGCGGCCGTGCTCGAGCTGCTTGCGCGTGGCCTCGTCGAGGTCCGAAGCGAACTGCGAGAAGGCGGCGAGTTCCCGGTACTGGGCCAGCGCGAGCTTGATGCCCCCGGAGATCTTCTTGATGAACTTGGTCTGCGCCGAGCCCCCGACCCGGGAGACCGAGATCCCCGGGCTCATGGCCGGGCGGATGCCGGAGTTGAAGAGGTCGGTCTCGAGGAAGATCTGGCCGTCCGTGATGGAGATGACGTTCGTCGGCACGAAGGCGGACACGTCGCCGGCCTGGGTCTCGATGACCGGCAGGGCGGTCAGCGAGCCGGTCCTGCCCTTCACCTCGCCCTTCGTGAACTCCTCGACGTAGTCGGCGTTCACCCGTGCCGCGCGCTCGAGCAGGCGCGAGTGCAGGTAGAACACGTCGCCCGGGTAGGCCTCGCGGCCCGGCGGACGGCGCAGGAGCAGGGAGATCTGCCGGTAGGCGACGGCCTGCTTGGAGAGGTCGTCGTAGATGATCAGCGCGTCCTCGCCCCGATCCCGGAACCACTCGCCCATGGTGCAGCCCGCGTAGGGGGCCAGGAACTGCATGGACGCGGGGGTGGAAGCGGAGGCGGCGACGACGATGGTGTGCGAGAGGGCGTCGTGCTCCTCGAGCTTGCGCACCACGTTCGCGATCGTGGACATCTTCTGTCCGATCGCGACGTAGATGCACGTCATGTTCTTGTCTTTCTGGTTGATGATCGTGTCGACGGCGATGGCGGTCTTGCCGATCTGCCGGTCGCCGATGATGAGCTCGCGCTGGCCGCGGCCGACGGGAACCATCGAGTCGATGCACTTCAGACCGGTCTGCACGGGCTGGTCGACCGACTGCCGGGCGATGACCCCGGGGGCGACCTTCTCGATGGCATCGGTCTCGCTGGTGTGGAGCGCGCCCTTGCCGTCGATGGGGTTGCCGAGCGCGTCGACGACGCGACCCACGAGCTCCCGGCCCACGGGCACCTCGAGGATGCGGCCCGTGCAGCGCGCCTTCTGGCCTTCCGCGAGATCCTGGTAGTCCCCCAGGACCACGGCGCCGACGGAGTCGCGCTCGAGGTTCAGCGCGAGTCCGAACACGCCACCCTGGAACTCGATCATCTCCCCGTAGCGCGCCTCGGCGAGCCCGTGGATGCGGATGATGCCGTCCGAGACGGACACGATCGTGCCCTCGTTCCGGGCCTCGGTGGACAGATCGAGCGAGGAGATGCGCTGCTTGATGATCTCGCTGATCTCGGAGGGATTCAGTTGCTGCATCGGTCCATCCTCGTGATTCGTGCGTTCGCCCCGCGGGGCATCGGCTCCGGTTCGCGCTCCGGGGCGACCTTCAGTTGACGCGCAGGGTGTCGGCCAGCCGGTCGAGCCGGCCGCGGATCGACCCGTCGATGATCGTGTCCCCGGCGTGGATCACCGCGCCGCCGAGGAGCGCGCCGTCGACGCGGCTCTCGAGGGCGATCTCCTTCGCGAAGCGCCGCGCCAGGCCGGACCGGAGCTGTTCGAGCTCCGCCTCCGACAGGGGACGGGCCGAGACGACCTCGACCTCCAGGGTCCGCTGCGCCTCGTCCTTCAGGGCCTCGTACTGGGTCGCGATCTCCGGGAGCAGGGCGAGCCGGCGATTCGCGGCCAGCACGCGGACGAGATTGCGGCCCTTGTCGTCGAGGGCGTCCCCGGCGACGTCGACCAGCAGCTTCGCCTTGCCCTCCGGCGAGCGCGCGGGAGAGGAGAGCTCCCGCGCGAGGGCCTCCGTCTCCGTGGCGGCGGCGAGCCAGGCGAGCATGCGGGACCAGCGGTCGAGGCCGTCGTCACCGGCCTCGCGGGCCGCCTCGAAGGCGGCCCGGGCGTAGGGCCGGGCGAGGGTCGCGAACTCTGCCATGAAGGGACTCCCGCTGGATCCGTGTCAGAGCTGGGCCGAGAGCTGCTCGAGCATGCGCGCGTGGGCGGACTCGTCCACGGACTGCTCGAGGATCCGCTCGGCACCGGTCAGGGCGAGGGCCGCGACCTGCGCCCGCAGATCCTCCTTCGCCCGGTTCACCTCGCGCTCGATCTCGCCGCGCGCGGCTTCCTTGATGCGCTCGCCTTCGGCGCGGGCATCCTCCTTCGCCTCCTCGACCATCCGCATGGCCCGCTGGCGGGCGTCCTCGACGAGGGCGGCGGCCTCTTCCTTCGCGGCCTTCAGCTCGTCCGTGGCCCGCTTCTGTGCGAGCTCCAGGTCCTGCGAGGCGCGTTCCGCCGCGGCGAGGCCGTCGGCGATCTGCCGCTGACGCGTCTCCATGGCCTCCACGATCGGCGGCCAGATGTAGCGCATGCAGATCCAGACGAAGACGAAGAAGGCGATCGTCTGTCCGATCAGCGTCAATCCGATGCTCATGGGTTCAGGCCCCCTGCGATTGCGATGGTCCTCGAGGCCGCGGGCCGCGGCCGGGCCGTCAGCCGCCCGCGAGGGCGAACAGCAGGTAGAGCGAGATCCCCACGGCGATCATCGGCACGGCGTCGACGAGACCCAGGACGATGAACAGCTGGGTGCGCAGCGTGGGCAGCTGCTCCGGCTGGCGGGCGACGCCCTCGATGAACTTGCCGCCGAGCACGGCCACGCCCACGGACGCGCCGAGGGCCCCGAGGCCCATGAGAACCGCAGCTGCGATGTAGATGTACTCCATGACTGCTCCCGAGTGTTTCCGCTGGTTGGGGGGATGGTGCGATGCCGTGGCGCGGCGCGCCGGTCAGTGCTCTTCCATGCGGTCGTGCGCCTGGTTCAGGTACACCACCGACAGGACCATGAAGATGAAGGCCTGCAGCGTGATCACGAGGACGTGGAACAGGGCCCAGGCGAGCTGCAGCACGCCACCGGCGACGCCCATGACGATGCCGCCGTACATGAGCGCGATGAGGATGAAGATCATCTCGCCCGCGTAGAGGTTGCCGAAGAGACGCAGCCCGAGGGAGACCGGCTTCGCGAGCAGGTTCACGCCCTCGAGGATCAGGTTGACCGGGAACATCCACTTCGGGAACGGGTGGAAGGCGAGCTCGGAGAAGAAGCCCCAGGCCCCCTTCTTCAGGAAGCTGTACCAGAGGATCAGCAGGAACACGCCGAGGGCGAGCCCCAGGGTGACGTTCGGATCCGTGCTCGGCACGACCTTCATGAAGGGGATGTGGAGCAGCTCCTCGGCCACGAAGGGGATCCAGTCCACGGGGACCAGGTCCATGAGGTTCATGAAGAACACCCAGATGAAGATGGTCAGCGCCATGGGCGCCACGAGCCGGCTCCCGGCGTGCTGGAAGGTTCCGCGCACGAGGTCGTCGACGAAGTCGACGATCGCCTCCACGAAGTTCAGCAGCCCCGAGGGCACGCCCGCGGTCGCCTGGCGCGCCGCGCGGCCGAACACGAAGAGGAAGATCAGGCCCAGCAGCACGGACCAGAACATGGAATCGACGTTGATCGCCCAGAAGCCCATCTTCGAGGCTTCCTCGGCGCTCTGGGCGATGCCCCAGCTGCCGGCATCGACGAGCCCCTGCTGGACCCGGAGATGCGAATCGTTGAACTGACCGAACGTGAGGTTCGTCAGGTGGTGCTGGATGTAGCCCTCGGCGGTGAGTTCGCCACCCGATGCCATCTGCTGCCTCGTCGTCCCCAGTGGGCCCGGGCCGCGCGACGCGACCCCCTCAGTCCTCTTCCGGCGCTCCGTCGCCCATCGCCAGCGAGGCGTGGTGCGCGACGAGCGCCGCGATGAAGCCGGCGAAGAAGGCCGGCCCCTCCAGGGGCCGGGCCCACCAGAGGGCCAGCCCCAGCAACGCGGTCATGAAGACGAGCTTCATGATCTGCGCGAGGAACAGTCCGACGGCCGTGGCCATCTCGCGTCCCTCGCGCAGGCGGCGGCGCACGCGCAGCGCCATCCACAGGTTCGGCGCCACCGCGCAGCCTCCGCCGAGGAGGGCGTCGCGGGCGCTGCCGCCGAGGAGCGCCGCGCCCAGGGCGCAGGCGCCGGTGACCGCCAGCTGCAGCAACACGACCCGGTATTCGAGCGGAAGCCGCCGTGCCATCGCTTCCCGGACCTCCGGCTTCCGGGCCCCCGGTGTCCTCGGGCCGAGCCGAACCGGGCCGGCACTCCGGGAGTGCGGCCCTGCGCGGATCGTACGGGGGTGCACCGAGCGCGGTCGGGTCGGTTGTCGAGCGCTGTTCGCGGTCTGCGAGGCGCGCGGATTATAGGCGAGCGCCCGAAGCCGGAGCAAGGCGCCCGGGAAGCGCGTCAGCGGATGTGGGCGAGGATGCCGTCGAGCTCGTCGAGGCTCGAATAGCGGATCACCAGCCGTCCGCCGCCCTTCGGTCCCTGCTGGATCGCCACCGGGGCCCCCACCTGCTCCGAGAGCCGGCGCTCGAGGGCAGCCACGTCCGGATCGGGCCGCTCGGCCACGCGCCGGCGCCCTCCTTCTCCCTCCTCCCCCGCCCGACGGGCGAGCTGTTCCGTCTGGCGAACGGACAGGGCTCGACGGATCACCTCCCGGGCCAGTTCGAGCTGCCGCTCCGGCGGCAGCGTCAGCAGGGCCCGGGCGTGGCCCATCTCGAGCTCCCCGCGCTCCAAGCGCTCGCGCACCTCCGGCGTGAGGCGCAGCAGGCGCAGGAGGTTCGTGACCGTGGTCCGCTGCTTGCCCACGGCGTCCGCGACCGCCTGCTGCGTGAGGCCGAACTCGTCGATGAGGCGCTGGAGTGCCAGTGCCTCCTCCACGGGGTTGAGGTCCTCGCGCTGGATGTTCTCGATGAGCGCGAGGGCCACGGCCGCCTCGTCGGGGACCTCCCGGACGATCGTCGGCACCCGGTCGAGCCCCGCGAGCTGGGCCGCGCGCCAGCGGCGCTCGCCGGCGATGATCTCGTAGCGGTCCGGTCCCTGGGGGCGGGCGACGATGGGCTGCATGAGCCCCTGGGCACGGATCGACGCGGCGAGCTCCTCGAGCCGGTCCGGGTCCATGTCGCGCCGGGGCTGGTAGCGACCGGGGACGAGCAGCTCCACGGGCAGCCGCTCCAGGCGCTCCCCGGAGGCCGCCGCCGAGGCGGCGCCGGCCTCCGCGGGCGCCACGGCGCCTTCCTCGGCCACGGGGACGGCGGGCCGCTCCCCGGCGGGCCGGGTGGAGCCGAGCAGGGCGTCCAGCCCCCGGCCGAGTCCTCGCTTGCGCGCTGCCATCGCGGGTTCCCTTTCTCCCTGCGGTCTCAGATGCCGGCGGCCGTCGCCGCCCGGTCGCGCCCGTGGCGCCGACGGACCTCGCCGGCGAGCGCCTGGTAGGCCACGGCGCCGCGCGAGAGACGGTCGTAGACGAGCGCCGGAACGCCGTGGCTCGGAGCCTCCGCGAGCCGGACGTTCCGGGGGATCACCGTGCGGTACACCCGGTCCCCGAAATGGCCGAGGAGCTGCCGCGAGACGTCCCGGGTGAGGCTGTTGCGCGGATCGTACATGGTGCGCAGGAGCCCCTCGATCTCGAGCTGCGGATTCGACCGCTCGCGGACGGCGTCGATGGTCTCCAGGAGGGCCGAGAGCCCCTCGAGGGCGTAGTACTCGCACTGCATGGGGATCAGCACCCCGTCGGCCGCGGTCAGGGCGTTGATCGTGAGGATCGACAGGGAAGGGGGACAGTCCACGAGGATCCAGTCGTAGTCCGCCGCGAGCCCCTGCAGCCGCTCCCGGAGCCGGTACTCGCGACGCGGCTGGTCGAGGAGCCCCACCTCCGCGGCGGTCAGGTCCGTGTTGGCGGCGAGCAGGTCGTAGCCGGCCTCGTCGGCCCGGAGCACCGCGTCCCGCGGCGTACGCTCCGGCTCCAGCAGCAGGTCGCAGACCGTGAGCTCGACCTCGTGCTTGTCGATCCCCGAACCCATGGTCGCGTTCCCCTGGGGATCGAGGTCGACGAGGAGCACCCGGTCGCCGAGGGCGGCGAGGGACGCGGCGAGGTTGATGCTCGTCGTGGTCTTGCCCACGCCCCCCTTCTGGTTCGTGATCGCGAGGGTCCGCGTCATGGCTCCTCCTCCCCCCGGGCGCACACCGTCACGAGCGTCCGCGTCGATGCGTCCGCGGGCAGAACATACTCCCGCACCGAGGTGATCGCCCACTGCGGCCCGAGCCCTTCTGCCTCCTCGGCCCAGCCCGGCCCCTTCATGGCCAGCAGCCGCACCCCGCGCGAGAGCAGGGGCGCCAGCAGGGCGGCCAGGCGCGGCAGCGGGGCCACGGCCCGGGCCAGCACCGCCGCGGGCAGGGAACCGGGATCCACCGCCCAGGCCTCGATGCGGCGGGTGACGATCCGGACGTTCCGCACCCCCAGGACCCGGACCGCCTCCTCGAGGAAGCGGGTCCGCTTGGCCAGGGAGTCCACCAGCGTCACCGGCCGCTCCGGCTCGAGGAGGGCCACCACGAGCCCCGGCAGGCCGGCCCCGCTGCCCACGTCCGCGATCGACCCCGGCGGCAGCAGCGGCACCACCGCCGCCGCGTCGAGGAGGTGCCGGTCGACGAGCTCCACCGGATCCCGCGTTCCGGTCAGGTTGAAGGCCCGGGACCAGCGCGCGTGGAGCGCGAGCCAGCCCGAGAGGGCGTCCACGGCCCGGTCGTCGGCCGGCGCTCCCACCGCCGCGAGGCCTCGCCCCAGGCGCGCCTCGAGGCCTTCGGGAGCGACGGCGCTCACGCGCTGCGGGCCAGCCGGTCCCGCTTCTTCAGATGGATCAGCAGCTGCGAGATCGCCGCCGGCGTGACGCCCGGGATGCGCGCGGCCCGGCCGACGCTGTCCGGGCGCGCCGCCGCGAGCTTCTGCCGGACCTCCGTGGACAGCCCGGCCACGGCCCCGTAGTCGAGATCGGGCGGGAGAGGCATCGCCTCCTGGCGCTGCAGCCGTTCGATCTCGCCCCGCTGCCGCTCGATGTAGCCCGCGTACTTCACCTGCACCTCCACCTGCTCGGCGATCTCCGCCGGCAGGGGCGCGGCGCCGAGCGCCTCGTCGAGGGCACCGAGCGTCAGGGCGGGGCGGCGCAGCAGCTGCTCGAGGCTCGCGTCCCGCTCGAGCGGCTCGCCGAGCAGCGCCTCGAGGGCCCGCGCCGGTCCGGAGCCCGGCGCCACGCGCGTGCCCCGCAGCCGCGCGAGGCCCGCCTCGACGGCCTCGCGCTTCGCCCGGAAGGCGTTCCAGCGGGCGTCGTCCACGAGCCCGAGCTCCCGGCCCGTGGGCGTCAGGCGCAGATCGGCGTTGTCCTGGCGCAGGAGCAGGCGGAACTCCGCACGGCTCGTGAACATCCGGTACGGCTCGGCCGTCCCCAGGCGGATGAGGTCGTCGACCAGCACGCCGAGGTAGGCCTCGTCGCGCCGCGGCGTCCAGGCCGGGCGTCCGGCCACGCGCCGCGCCGCGTTCAGGCCCGCGAGCAGTCCCTGGGCCGCCGCTTCCTCGTAGCCCGTGGTGCCGTTGATCTGGCCGGCGAAGAACAGGCCCTCGATCACCTTCGTCTCGAGGGAGGGGGACAGGTCCCGGGGGTCGAAGAAGTCGTACTCGATGGCGTAGCCGGGGCGCGTGACGTGCGCCCGCTCGAAACCGCGGATCGACCGCACGAGGGCGAGCTGCACGTCGAAGGGCAGGCTCGTGGAGATGCCGTTCGGATAGAGCTCGTGGGTCGAGAGTCCCTCGGGCTCCACGAAGATCTGGTGCGAGTCCTTCTCCGCGAACCGCACCACCTTGTCCTCGACGGACGGGCAGTAGCGCGGGCCCACCCCCTCGATGACGCCCGAGTACATGGGCGAGCGGTCGAGGCCCGAGCGGATGATCTCGTGGGTACGCGCGTTCGTGCGGGTGATCCAGCACGGCACCTGGCGGGGATGCTCGTCCCGGCTGCCGAGGTAGGACATGACCGGCCGGGGCTCGTCGCCGGGCTGGGTCTCGAGTACGGAGAAGTCGACGCTGCGTCCGTCGATGCGCGGCGGGGTACCGGTCTTCAGCCGGCCCACGCGCAGGGGCAGGGCCCGGAGCCGCTCGGCCAGGGCGTTCGAGGGCGCGTCGCCCGCGCGCCCGCCCGCGTGCTGCTCGAGGCCGATGTGGATCCGGCCGCCGAGGAAGGTCCCGGTGGTGAGGACGACGGCGCCGGCCGTGAACACCAGCCCCATCTGCGTGACGACGCCCGTGACCCGATCGCCCTCCACGCGCAGGTCCGTCACGGACTGCTGGAAGACGTCGAGCCCCGGCTGGGCCTCCACGAGCTCGCGGATCGCGTTGCGGTAGAGGACCCGGTCCGCCTGGGCACGGGTGGCGCGCACGGCCGGGCCCTTGCGGGCGTTGAGCACCCGGAACTGTATGCCGGCCCGGTCCGTGGCCCGGGCCATGGCGCCGCCGAGGGCGTCGATCTCCTTGACGAGATGGGTCTTGCCGATGCCCCCGATGGCCGGATTGCAGGACATCTGACCGATGGTCTCGATGCTCTGCGTCAGCAGCAGGGTGCGCGCACCGACGCGCGCGGCCGCCAGCGCGGCCTCCGTGCCGGCGTGACCGCCGCCGATGACGATGACGTCGTAGCTGTCGGGGTACTGCATGGACCGGGCGCTCCGGGGAACGGGCGATTCGCGGAACCCGCCATTATACAGCCCGCTTCCGGCCGGGAGACACGTCCCCGTGGACCGGAGGTGCCCGCGCGGGTCAGTCCTCGTCGAGCTCCCCGCAGAGGTCGGCGGTCGCCATGAGCGTCGCCTTCAGCTCCGCGTACTCGGCGTCGTCGATGGCCCCCGCTTCGCGGGCCCGCTGGAGGTCGATGAGCTGCTGGCCGAGGGAGACGTCGCCGAGGCGGACGTTCATGTTCTCCCCGTTCCAGCAGCCCGCGAGGGCCAGGGCGCCCAGGAGCAGCCCGATCCGCGATGCCTTCATGCTTGCTCTCCCGTCGTGTCGTCGAGCCGGTAGACCCGGGTCGCCGTGTCGTGGAACAGGGCCGCCTTCTCCGACTCCGAGCAGCCGGCCGCGAGCTTCTTGAAGGCGTTCCAGAGCACGCCGTAGGAGACGCTCGCCTTGTCCACGGGGAAGTTCGATTCGAACATGCAGCGCTCGGGCCCGAAGCACTCCATGGCGTGCCGGTACCAGGCGCCGGTCTCCGCCAGGAGTTCGTCGGAACTCGCGGGACGTTCGCGCCTGTGGAAGCCGAAGCCGTTGACCGGCATCACCAGGCCCCCGAGCTTCGCCACCACGTTCGGACAGGCCGCACAGGCGGCCAGGTCCTCGCGCCAGCGGCGGAAGATCTCCTCCCGGCGACCGGCCCAGGGCCCGATGCCGAGCGGCCCGCCGAAGTGGTTCAGCACGATCGTCGTGTCCGGGAAGGCCCGCGCCAGGTCGGTGACCTCCGGCAGTTGATGATGGTACTGCCAGGCCTCGAAGGACAGGCCCCGGGGCGCGAGCTCGGCGAAGCCTCGACGGAAGCGGGCGTCCCCGTAGAGCCCGGGCGGTGGATCGGAGTGGGAGTTCCGGACCTCGGGAGACGGATCCCAGCCCGCCGCGTGCCGGATGCCGCGGAAGCGAGGGCTCGCTTCGAGGTGTGCGTCGAGCACCTCCCCGACCGCCTCCCCGAGCAGGCAGTCGGCGAAGCCGACGATCCCGGCGCAGAGCCTCGGGCCTGCTCCGGCGGCATGCGCCGCGCCCACCCGGTCCACGAACTCCGTCTCGCCCACCGGCCGGAGCGCGTCGGGGCCGGTCTCCCGCCAGGCCCAGGCGCACTCGACGAACACCGTGGACACGATCCGGTGTCCGGTCGCGAGGTCGGCGAGGAGCTCGTCCGCGAGGTAGCGGTAGCCCGCCCGGTCCCAGAGATGGTGGTGGGGATCACAGATGGGCCGCTCGGGCTCGAGGGCCGGCTCCCGGACCTGGTCGAGCCAGCGTGCGTGCTCGGGCGTGCCTTCCCGGTGCATGGGAACTCCTTGCGCTTCGAGGCGCCGGCTCAGTACTCGAGGCGCTGCCTCGCTGCGCCCTCGCTCGCGTCGGTCTCACAGGGGCCCGGGCGGTGACCCTCGACGGCGGGGTCGCTGCAGGCGACGCAGGCGTTCGATCGCGTCACCCAGCGCTCGGGCTCCTCCGCGAGCCGTGCACAGACCGGGCGATACTCGCGCGTGCACAGCTCCGGACGCGGGCTCGGGCAGGCCGTGAACGCCGGGGTCGCCGCCTCGTCGTCGTCCTGCGGTGTGGGACCCGCGACGCAGCCCGTGACCACCACGAGGAGCAGCCCGGCCGGAAGCACGGCCACCGTGCGTCTCATGGCGAACCCTCCCCACCGTCTCCACCCCAGGACTCCACGAAGCGCACCTCCCCGTCGACCACCCCGGCCCGCTCGCCTGCCTGGGCGCCCGCGGGGTCCGCGAGGAACGCCTCCGCAGTCGCCCGGTCCTCGACCGCGAAGAGGAAGTGCACCTCCTGCGGGTCGTCCACCTCCTGCCACACGGCGAGGAGCCGGAGCCCGGAGTGCTCGGTGCGCGCGAGTTCCTCGTCGAAGACGCGGCGCCAGCGCTCCGGATCCTCGACCCGGTTCCGGCACAGGAGCCGGAGGCCCCGATCCGCCTCAGAGCCCGACACGTTCGCCCTCCTCCGCGACCCGGAAGCCCCGCGCCTCGATCTCCGCACGCGCCGCGGAAGCTGGGTCGAGGGCCGGATTCGTGTGATTCAGGTGGATGAAGCGCACCTTCCCGCGCTCGTCCTCGGGCAGGGAAGCGAGCCGGTCCATGGTCGTGCGCACGAAGGGGTGCGGAAAGCCGGACATGTCCCGGCCCGGGAGCTCGCCGTCCGCGAAGAAGGTGGCGTCGAGGTAGGCGACGTCCACGGTGGCCAGCACGTCCTCGAGACGGGTCCCCGCCTCGTCCCATGCCTTCCAGGAATCGATGTCCGGCAGGAAGAGCACGGACCGGTGCGGACCGTCGATCCGGAAGGCCACCACCTCCGAGTACTCCTGGCGATGCGGGACCAGCAGCGGGGTCACCGAGAGACCGTCGCCGAGGGGGAGCGCCGCTTCCGCGGCGAGGCGCTCGACGCGCACGTTCCCGTAGCGGACCAGCTGGTCCCAGGGACCGTTCTCCTCGAGGAAGCTCGCCATGCGCGGCATGACGTGGACCGGGACCCCCCGGGCGCCGATGGCCTCGTGGCCGAGGAAGGCGAGGCCGAGGTAGTGGCCGATGTGTGCGTGCGTGAGGAAGATGCCCGCGAGGCGCGGCGCGGGACCGGGGACCGGCGCGATCCGGTCCAGCTCGGCGAGCTGCGCGGGAAGATCCGGCGTCGCCTCGAAGAGCCAGCGGCGCGCGCTGGCCGGGGCCACGAGGCCGATGGACACGACGCGGCGCCGCACCGCAGGATCGGCCCAGCGCTCGGGACGCGGGTCGCCGGCCTGGGGCACGCCCCCGTCCTGGCCGACGCCGAGGACCACGAGCCAGGGGCTCGGCGCCTCGGCCCGCGCGCCGTTCGCGGCGACGAGCAGCAGCAGGAGCGCGACGGTACTTCGCGCACGGCGCAGGCAGGCGCGCATGACGGACTCCGGACGAAGGCGACCGCGCGAACATACCACCCTCCGCCGCCGCTGCGGCGGACTCCTGCTCGTGCTCGCCCTCGGCGCCACGAGCGCCGGATTCTGCGCCCCCGGAGTCCGCGAGGTCTCGCGGTTCCCGGAGCAGGGCCTCGAAGGCTGGGAGCACCGGCGCTTCGTCGAGGAGACCCGCTACCGCATCGCGGACGTAGACGGGACGCGGGTGCTCGAGGCGGACGCCTGCGGTGCGGCCTCCGGCCTGTTCCGGGAGACCGAGGTCGAGCTCGGGGAGACGCCGGTGCTGACCTGGCGCTGGTGGGTGGACGCGCCGGTCGCGGGGCCCGACCCCAGGACGAAGGCCGGGGACGACTTCGCGGCGCGGGTGTACGTCGTCTTCTCCGGCGGCCTCGCGTTCTGGCGCACCACGGCGCTCGTCTACGTGTGGGGCACCGCGGAGGCGCCGGCGATGCCCTGGCGCAATCCCTTCACGGACCGGGCAGCCATGGTCGTCGCCGAGCGCGGGGCGCCGCAGGGCGATCGCCTGCGCCCGGTCCGGCGCGACGTCCTCGCGGACTACCGGGAGCGCTTCGGCACCGAGCCCCCGGCGGTGCGCGCCGTCGCCGTCATGACGGACACGGATCAGACCGGAGCCTGCGCGAAGGCCCGCTATGCGGAGCTCCGCTTCCTGCCGCGCGAGGATCTGCGCAGCCCCTGACGATCGAGCAGGGAGGCACGCACCCGGTCACTTGCCGATGCAGAAGCTCGAGAAGATCCGACCGAGGAGCTCGTCCGCGCTGACGGCACCGGTGATCTCTCCGAGGGCGTCCTGCACGCGCCGCAGCTCCTCCGCCACGAGATCCCCGCTGCGCGTCGCCTCGAGCGTCTCGCGCGCACCGTGAAGGCCGCGCGCGGCCTCCTCGAGGGCGAGCACGTGGCGGGTGCGGGCCGTGTAGCCGTCTTCCGGGGC
>JAZBPF010000170.1:0-4769 GCA_036351515.1 Pseudomonadales bacterium
GGAGATCACCCTCGAGTCCCAGGAGGAGCACGCCCTCTCGGCGTTCGAGGCCGCGGTGCGCGCCCTGCCCGAGGTGATGGAGTGCTACCTCATGAGCGGGGACTACGACTACCTCGTACGCGTGATCGTCGCCGACTTCGCCGACTACGAGCGCCTTCACAGCGGCCACCTCACGCGCCTGCCCCACGTGGCCCGCGTGCGCTCGAGCTTCACGCTGCGGACGATCACCAAGAAGACCGCGATCCCGCTCTGAAGGCCGGTGCCGGGAGGGGCGCACCCCGCCGTCCCTGGCGGGGTGGCCGGACCCGTGACGGCCGGTGACGCGTGCGTCGGGCGATCAGAGTCCGAAGCGCGCGAAGGGACCCGTGATCGCGAAGGTGATGCCGGGCGTCTGGATGTTCACGAAGAGCGTTCGACCGAAGGGATCGAAGCAGGCACCGGCGAACTCCCGGCTCCGGTAGTCGTCGAGGGGAATCCAGGGACGATCCGGGAGCACCGTGTCGATGACGGTGGTGTTCTGCGCGAAGGCCCGGGCGTTCCCGCGCCGATCCACCGCGAGCAGGCGGGCGCCGACCGTCTCGCCTGCGGCGTCGGTGAAGCTGCCGCCGTCCTCGCAGACCACGATGCCCCCGCGGCGGCTCACGGTGATGTTGTCGGGATTGTTGGCGGTCTCCTCGCCCGGAGAGACGAAGAGTGCGAGGAGCTTCTCCCGGTGCGGCAGGTACGCCCAGACCACGCCCTGTCCGGCTGCACCGCCGCTCGTGTCCACCCAGTAGACGACGCCCCGGTGGTACCAGCATCCCTCGCCGCGCTGGAAGCGGGCAGCCCCCGCGGCCTCCCCCTGCAGGTAGGGCCCGGACCGGCCCGCGCCCGCGACAGGCGGGAAGCCGGGGCCCGGAGAGACCAGTTCCTCCGGATCGAGGTTCGGGTCGTCGATGGTCACCCAGTCGACGTCGAACACGGCGCCCTGAACAGGCTCACGAAGATCCGCATTCGGCGTTCCTGCGACCCGGAGCATCTGCAGGACGCCTCCGCGCTCCAGGGAGCCGATGCGGCGCGAACGATCGTCCGGAAGGAACCGGTAGAAGCCGGAATTCGGGCCGTTGTCCTCCGTGAGGTAGACCACGGAGGTCCGCGGGTCCACGGCGACGGCCTCATGGTCCATCTTGCCCATGGCCACGATGGGTACCGCACTCGCCGGGCCGAGCCGCGGCGCGGGAACCTCGTAGACGTACCCGTGCTCGCGCAGGGACCGGCCGAAGAGCTGACCGAAGATATCGGTCGGATCGCTGACGACGCCTTCCTCGCAGGTCAGCCAGGAGCCCCAGGGCGTCGGTCCGCCGGCACAGTTCGTGAGGGTGCCCGCGAGGGTGGCCGTGGCGCCCACGAAGCGGCCGGCGCGCAGATCGTATTCGACGGCCGTGGTACCACCGCCGAGACCGTTCACCGCGCCGGGAAGCGCGAAGCCGTCATAGACCGGTGTCGAACCGTCCCCGATGAGCGGAACGAAGTCCGTGTCGATCGGGCCGCGCTCGTGGTTGCGGATCAGGGTCACGGTGCCACGTCGCCAGTCCGCGTCGACGACCGCCATGCCGTCGTGGCGATCCGGCGTCCGGGAGCCATCGTTCATCCCGTCGCCCGTCCAGCCGAAGGTGCTGTACCGGAAGCCGCGAGGAAGTTTCAGGAGCTCGAGGCCCGTGGTCTCGTCCGCGACCGGAACGAGTTCCTCGGTGCCACGCAGCGGACGACCCTTTCCCAGACCGCGGGCTTCCGCATTGGCGGCACTCAGGCCTGTGAACAGCGGCGCCAGGGCGATGCCGGAACCGAGCGCGACCCCGCGCCGGAGCAGGCTGCGGCGGGAGCTGTCGTGGGCGAGGAAACGGGGATTCGCGGGCATGGTGGCTCCTCAGCCATTCGGAAGGAGCCGCCATGGTCCACGTTCGGGTTTACAGGCAGGCGTCAGCGCCGTGACTGCGCGGTGACCGGCACGGGCTTCACTGCAGCGTGGGACCGCCTTCCGCGGGATCCGGCGGACTGGCGCAGGGCCCGGCCTGGTGGTGCACGAGTCGCGCCTCGCCGTCCTCGAGCACGAAGAGATTCGAGGCCGCGAGGCTCTGGCCCTCGATGCGCTCGTAGCAGAGCACCAGCACGAGGTCGCCGAAGGGCAGGGCCCGCGGATGGTCGACGGCGATCGTCGGCGCGTCCGGATTGCCGAGGATCCCCTGCCAGCTCTCCAGCACGGCCTCGCGGTCCACGAGCGCCGCCCAGCCCGGATGGATGCAGGCGACGGGACGGTGGCGCGCCCAGAGCCGGTCCATGGCGTCGAGGTCGCGGGCGTTGAAGGCGAGGTAGAAGGCGTCGTTGGCGAAGAGGGCGCGGGCGGGGTCCATGGGCGCTCCGGGGCACGCCCGCGGCACGGGCTCGGTCCGAGCGTGATAGCAGTGGCCTCCGGGGCCGGTCAAACGAGCGCGTCCGGTCGTGGACAGCCCGCCCCGGCGCTCCCTACCATCCCCGCGGCGTCGCGACGGACCCGGGCGCACGGCAGAGAAGGAGGCGGGATGGGCGGTACGCCGCGGGAGCACCGCGAGACGGTGAACGGGGTCGAGCTCGTGTGGTTCGAGTGGGCGCCCTCCGGCGCCGGCGTCGCGCAGCCGACGATCCTCCTGGTCCACGCCACGGGCTTCCACGCGCGCTGCTGGGACCGGGTGGTCGATCATCTGCCCGGGCGCCACGTGATCGCCGTCGACCTCCGCGGCCACGGGCGCAGCGGCAAGACCCCGCCCTTCAGCTGGGACACCTTCGGCGCCGACGTCGCCGCGCTGGTGCGCCGCCTCGGCCTCGACGGGGCGATCGGCGTCGGCCACTCCATGGGCGGCTACAGCGTCACCGAGGCCGCGGCCCTCGTGCCCGGAGCCTTCTCGCGCCTCGTGCTCATCGACCCCGTGATCATGGCGCCGGACGTCTACGCGGCGCGCGGCCAGTGGATCGAGGGCGAGGAGCACCCCACGGCGAAGCGGCGCAACCGCTGGGCCGGCTGGCGCGAGATGTTCGAGCGCTTCGCGGACCGCATGCCCTTCGCCGCCTGGGATCCGCGGGTGCTCGAGGACTACTGCCGCTTCGGCGTGCTTCCGGCCGAGGACGGCGACGGCTTCGTGCTCGCCTGCCCGCCGGCGATCGAGGCGTCCATCTACGTGGGCAGCGCCGGGCGCGACATCTACGGCCAGATCGAGCAGGTGAAGGTGCCCGTCACCGTGCTCCGGGCGAAGCCGCGCAGCGGCGAGCGCGACGTCATGGACTTCAGCGCCTCGCCGACCTGGCCGGAACTCGCGAGCCGCTTCCCGGACGGCCGCGACGTGCTCCTCGCGGACCATTCGCACTTCATCCCCATGGAGGATCCGGCGCTCGCCGCCGCCTACGTGCTCGGGGAACGCTGAGCGGCAGGATCCTGATGGCGCCAGAGCGGCGTCACCGTCACGCCGAGCCCGAGGATGACCCCCGAGGCCACGAGCGCCGGCACGAAGCCCGCGCGGACGCCGGCCAGGTCCACGAGCGTGCCGAGGAGCACCGCCCCGAGGGGCGCCGCGGCCATGGTCCCGAGGATGAACACGCTGAGGACCCGCGCCCGGTGCGCCTCGGGCGCGTTCGCCTGCACGAGGGCCCGGGCCATGGTGTTGGTCACCCCCATGTTCATGCCCCAGCCGAGCGTCGCGACCACGAGCAGCCAGGTCGGTGGCTGCAGCGCGAGGGTGCCCACGAGCACCACGCGCGTGAGCTGCATGAGCAGGTAGAGCCGCCCCGGGCGCGCCGTCGGCAGCACGCGCAGGAGCACGAGGTTCGAGAGCACGCTGCCGCCGAAGAACACGATGGACAGCCCCGCGAGGAGCCCCGCGTCGCCGGCGTAGAGGCGCGTGATCAGGAACGGATAGACCACGAACCAGGCGCCGGCGTTGCACACGCTGGAGACGAAGTTCAGGCCCACGAGGTCGCGCACGAGCCGCGTCCGCCAGAGCACCCGGAAGCCGTCGGCCAGCGCCGCGAGGCGGCCCTCCTGCGGCCCCGGCGCCGGCGTCGGGCGTGCCGTGCGCGCCGGGTCCACCCCGGCGACCGCGACCCCGCCGGCCCCGAAGAGCGCCGCCTGCAGCACGAGCACGACGGCGAGTCCGAGCACGTCGATGCGCCCGCCGAGCCAGGTCCCCGCGAGACCGCAGAGGGCGGAGACCACGGTACTCAGCACCACGGCTCGCTGGATGTCGCCGATCGCGACCCGCGAGAGCAGGGCGGCGCGCCCCGGCTCCGAGAAGCCCGCGAGCGCCGAGACGGCGACGCCGAAGGCGATCACGAGCCCGTAGGAGAGCTCCGCCCCCCGCAGCACGAAGGCGAGTGTCAGCGGCGGCAGGATCGCCAGCGCGTGGATGCGCAGGAGCATGGTCCGCGCGTCCGTGCGGTCCCCGGCGCCGCCGCCGAGGAGCATGAGCAGGAACCCCGGGACGGCGATGGCGAGCTGCGCCGCCCCGACCCGGGCCCCCGGCTCGGCGAGGATGCCGACGAGGAGCCAGGTCACGAGGAACTGCTGCAGGTTCGCCCCGGCGAGCCACAGGCCGGCGCCGCCGAGGTAGGCGAGGAGATCGCGCCGGGTCGCGGTCGAGGCCGCGTGGGTGCCGTGCAGGGTCATGGGCTGGCCGTGGCCGCGGATCCGCTGGCGGATGATAGCGGCGCCGCCCCGGCGCGCGGGGTATGGTCGCGACACCGATCGGAAGGAGCTCCGGCCA
>JAZBPF010000171.1:0-3714 GCA_036351515.1 Pseudomonadales bacterium
ATGAAGGGCCTCGGCTACGGCCATCCGGAATGGGGCCAGGGCATGTGGAAGGGCGAGCTCGCCACGGGCAGCGAGTCCTTCGACCCGCGCCAGGTGGACCTCCTCGCCCGGGAAAACCTGCACGTGCAGCAGGTCGTCCGCGCCGACGACGGGACGCGCCAGGGCATCGGCGTGCTCGAGCAGATCGTGGTGGGACCCTACGCGCCGGCCGGCTTCACGGAGTTCTTCGACGGGGCGAAGGGCTGAAGGAACGCGGCACGGTCCCGGCCGCGCTACGTCCAGGGTCCGGCTGCACTCGTCCTAGCAGCGTCGTCGGGCCCCGGGCGCGTGAGGGTCAGGGTCCCGCAGACAGGTGGGCACCCCTCTCGATTCTCGAGGCAGGCCGACGACTGGCCGATCCGGCTCGCTTGGATGCGCAGACCTTCGCCGAGTTGCCGATCGGGCTCACGTGCGTATCCCGGGCCTTCCCCGTCGATCGGTCGAGCCACCTGGGCGTCCAGAGCCTCGTGGAGAGCGTCCGAAACTGACCGGGAGCTCGGCGCGGGGCGCAGCGGGCGCCCCGCGCCTCCGCCCTAGTGGTCGCGCAGAGCGCTGTAGATCTGCGCAAAGGTAGGCGGACCGTCGACGTCGATGCGCATGTGCAGGCGCCGTGCGATGTCCGAGGCCGCGATGATGCCGCAGATGTGGTGATCGCTCTGCCGGACCACCAGGCAGTGCCGGTCGCCGTGGAAGCGCAGCGTCTCCACGACGTCCGCGACCTTCGCGTCCTCCAGGGCCTCGAGGTCCATGGCCCGGATGCGGTGGCGCGGAATCATCTGGTCCCGGACCGTGAGCGCGTCGAGCGACTCGCCGCCCGCCACGCGCAGGATCCGGTTTCGTTCGGAGAGCTCGGCGCGTCCGACGAGTCCCACGAAATCTCCGTGACCGTCCAGGACCAGATGCATTCCCGCGTGGGACTGGCCGAGCAGACGCGCCGCCTCACTGGCGGCCATGTCGGCGTTGATCACCAGCGGTTCGCTGCGGTGGAAGTCGGTGAAGACCGACCGGGCCGGCGATTCGAGGGTGAGCTCGATGTGGTCGTCCGGCCAGACCAGATGGTCGACGGCATCGAGTGGGTGCAGTTCGAGAATCTTCATGTCGCGTGCTCCGTAGCTTCGCTCAGGACCGGCGCGCCCGTCGCGCGCCGGAACAGGCGCCCGGAAGGGCGCCGAAGGATCAGCCGTGAGCGAACGGCGGCGGCGCGCGCGGCGGAGCGTCCCATCGGAACCGTGCCCCACGAGCGGCGAGGGAGAGCCGTGGAAGGGCCGGGCGGCGGTCGTGCAGGACCGCTGCGGCAGTGGGGGAATCGGTCGGAAGCGAAGCGGGGTCGTCGTCGAGGCCGGAGTCCGCGTCCGCCAACGGGCCGGCGTCGAAAGTCACCGGCAACGTCGCGGGCTCGCCCGCGAGGGCGGTGGCCGCGAGGCCCGGACCCAGCCACAGGGCTGCGAGCAGGAGCCCGAGCACGGCGACGCCGCGCTCGGTGGTGATGGGGCAGGACCGTGATCGCTGGAGGTCGGTCACCAGCATCTGCACCGGTACTCGATCCGGACTCCGACCGTCTCATCATGCGCCGTCCCGTGTCCTGGTGCACGCCCGACCCGAGGGAACGCGGCCAGGAGACGGTGGGCGTCCGTCTCAGGGGAACCCTGGACACCCATCTCGTTTCTGTATGCGGCTCAATGGCTTGCGCAGCGGGACCAGATGGGTGTCCAGAGATTCAACGGACCGTCCCATGTGGGTGTCCAGAGATTCAACGTCCGGGCGTCCGAAGCACACCGGTTCTCGGCGGGCACCACTTCAGACGGGAATCGGTGGCTCCCCTGGGGTTTCGACCGGACGCACACCGCGAAGGCGGGCGAAACGCGCGATCAGGGGAAGGGAAACCCTGGACACCCATTCCGTTTCTCTAATTGGATCAATGGGTTGTGCAGCGGGGCTGCGTGGGTGTCCAAAGTCGGGGGCGGTGCAGCGGGACCGCGAGGGTGTCCAAGGTCGGGGGCATGGGTGTCCAGGGTCGGGGGCTAGGGCGTCCGGACACACCGGTCCGCAGCAGGCACCACTTCAGACGGGAATCGGTGGCTCCCCTGGGGTTCCGACCGGACGCACTCCGCGAAGACGAGCGAAGCCGGCGATCAGGGGCATGAGGCGACGCAGCCACGGATTGCGGACGCGGGAGGCCCCTGGATCGACGTCGACGAGGTAGACGATCGTGGCGAGGAACCCCGGCTGAACGACGAGCCGCTCGAAGCGCGCCCCGTGCGTCACCCGCGCGCGGACGCGCTCGGTCTTCGACGCGTTCCGGAACGTGTGTGGATCGTCCGGCGTCAGGGTCAGGCGGTCGCCCGCACGAAGCACGCGATCGCGCCCGTGGACGCGAACCGAGAGCGCTCCCTCCAGCAGCTCGATGGTCTCGTTTCCCTCGTCGTGGGTGTGGATGGGCGGCCCGCCGGCACCGGGTGCGAGCTCGAACTCGAACACGAACGGCCCGCCCTCCTGTCCCGAACGGATGCAGGTGACGCGCTCCCCGTCCGAAACGCGGACGACTTCCCCCTCACGCATGCTGCGCTCCCGATGCCTCCCGAAGCCGCGCGAGCACGACCTCGGTGTTCCAGTGGACGTGGCGGATGCTGGCTTCCAGGTCGAGCCCGCAATCCGCGAGGTAGAGCCAGCCGGCCGCGGAGTAGAGGACCCGCAGACTCGCGGCCGCCGAAGCGCGATCTGCTTCGGGCGCGCCCGGGAACGCCGCATCGAGCAGGCGGCGCAGGGCCTCGAGGTTCCGGGGCCGGGTGACCGGTGTCGGCGACCAGGGTGCGGTCAGCAGCACGCGCACGAGGCGGCGGTTGCGATCGAAGGTCGTGAAGAGTTCGCGAAGGTAGTCCGCGAGGCCGTCGACGGACTCGGCCATGGGCGCGCTCGAGCGCGTGCGGATCTCGTGCAGCACCGCTTCCTGCAGCGCTTCGCGCGTCGTGAAGTAGCGGTAGATCGTGCGTTCGGCGACCCCTGCGCGCCGGGCCACCGCCCGCATGGTGGGCTCGCCGCCGGCCTCCACCTCTGCGAGGGCCGCGAGCAGGATCCGCTCGCGGACCGCGCGGGCCTGGTCGCTCCGCAGACTCTCCGCGTATGTCATGGTATCTGCCTTCATGGCAGACACTATGTCACCCCCGTCCGACCCCCGCAAGCCCCAGGTCTCCTGCCCCGGTTCGCTCGCGCCGCGATCACGTGGAATGCTCTGCCTCACGATCGATACCGGGAGGGTCACACCATGGTCCGCCGAGGGACGCGCACCGCCCCACTGCTCCTCGTCCTGATGCTGGTCGCCTCGGCCCGCGCCGCTCCGGACGCCGCGTCGGAAGACGCGCCCGCCACGGGCATCCGCATCGAACTCGCGAGCGTGTTCGTGACCGACCAGGCGCGGGCGCTCGCCTTCTACACGGAGGTGCTCGGGTTCGAGGTGGCGCGCGACGAACCGCTCGGCGCGTACCGCTGGCTCACGGTCCGTTCACCCGCGGGGGTCGACGGCGTCGAGCTGCTCCTCGAACCGGACGCGCTGCCCGCGGCCCGCAGCTTCCGCGCCGCCGTCTTCGAGCAGGGCATTCCGGCGACGACCTTCTTCGTCGACGATCTCGCAGCGGAACACGCCCGCCTCGAGGCGCTGGGCGTCCGCTTCGTGCAGCC
>JAZBPF010000172.1:0-3149 GCA_036351515.1 Pseudomonadales bacterium
CGTCTGGCCCGTGCTCACCTTCGCCTTCAGCTCGCGCAGCTCCGCGGCGACGATCCCCCTGAACGTCGAGACGCAGGTGGACGAGCTGAAGGTGCCGACGCCGATCGCGAACCTGTCGGCGACCTTCGGCGCCACCATCGGCCAGAACGGCTGCGCGGGCATCTACCCGGCGATGCTCGCGGTGATGATCGCGCCGTCCATGGGCATCGATCCGCTCGCGCCGGACTTCGTGCTCGGCCTGATCGCGGTGATCTCGATCAGCTCCTTCGGGGTCGCCGGCGTCGGGGGCGGCGCCACCTTCGCAGCGCTCATGGTGCTGCCGGCCATGGGCTTCCCGGTGACCGTGGCGGCCGTGCTGATCTCCATCGAGCCGCTCATCGACATGGCGCGCACGGCGCTGAACGTGAACGGCTCCATGACCGCCGGCGTGATCACGGCCCGCTGGCTCGGCGATCCCTCCGCGCAGGCGAGCGCGGGGAGCGCGCCGGCCGAGGGCTGATCCGCTCAGGAAGTCGCGAGCGGCAGGAGGAAGGCGACCCGCAGCCCCGCTTCGCGCGGGGTCTCGAGCTCGAGCTCCCCGCCGAGGGCCTCGATGCGCCGGCGCGCCAGGGCGAGGGCGAACTCGCCCTCGGCCGCCGGGCCCGGCTCCCGGCGCGGTTCGAAGGCCGCCTCGAGGGCCGCAGCGGTGACGGGGGCGCCCGTGTCGTCGATCCGGAACCGGATCCCGCCTGGCACGGCGACGGCTCCGAGCTCCACGATTCCGAACTCGGTCCGCGCGAGCGCATGACCGGCGAAGGCGGTGAGGATCCCGCGCAGGACGCGGGCGTCCGCCCGGACCCGCCGCGGCACCGCGGCCGCCACCTGCGCGCGGAACACCGTGCCCTGCTCGAGGGCGGCCCCCTCGTGCTCCGCGGCGACGTCCGCGAGGAGCGCGCGCAGGTCCACGTCGCCCATCCGGAAGTCGACGCGGCCCGCCTCGAGGCGGAACAGCTCGACGATCTCCTCGAAGCAACCGCTCGCCGCGGCCACCTCCGCGCGCAGAGGGTCGAGGTCCACGGTGGGCGCATCCAGGGCGGCCGCGTCCACGCCGACGGCCACGGCCGCGAGGGCGGGACGGACCCGCGCCTCGAGCAGGTCGAGCATGCGGTCCCGGAGCGCGAGGGACCGGCCGGCGTTCTCCCGGAGCGCCGCCAGCTCGCTGCCACGCTCCCGCACCAGGGCCTCGAGGCGCTCGCGCGCCTCCACCCGTTCGAGGAGCCGGGCCACCGACGCGGCGAGCTCGTGCAGCAGGCGCTCGAGCTCGGCGTCGGGGCGCAGGCGCCGCGGGTCGAAGAGTTCGAGCACGGCGCGGACGCGCCCGTCCACGATCACCGGCACCCCGAACGCCGTGCACACGAGGCCCGACGCGAGTCGGGGATCGTCGACGGGAGAAAGGCCCTCGCCCGGCTCCCCGCCCGCCACGACGACGGTGCGCCGGCGCGCCGCCTCCACGCCCACGGAGCGGCGCCGGGCGTCGCTGGCACGCAGGTGCAGCGTGTCCGCCGCGAGGCGGTCGTGCAGCCGTTCGTCCAGGGACGCCCAGAGGTCCCCCCCGCCGCAGGCCGGGACGGCGCGGAGGTCCGCGTGGGCGGCCACCCAGCCGCCCTCGTCCACGAGGGCGCGCACCACCTGATGGAGCGCCTCCTCGGGCGCCTCCGTGGCCTGGCAGAGCTCCGCGACGGTGCGCAGGAGCTGGGTCCGGGCCTGGAGCTCGTAGAGCCGGGAGAGGCCCCGCTCCGCGGCGGCCTCGGCCTCGGCGCGGGCGGCGCGCTCGCGCTCGAGGCGTCGGCGCAGGCGACCGAGCTCGTCGTCCGCGACTTCGCTCACGCAGCCGCCTCGGCCACGGCACTGAAGTCCAGGCGGACGACGCACTCCGCGTCGCCGCGATGCCGGCAGCGCAGGTGTTCCGTCACGAGGGTCTCGCCGAAGTGGAGGGCGGCGCCCTCGGCGAGGCCGGCCGCGAGGTGACAGAGGCCCCGGGGGGAGTGGTAGGTCATCTCCAGCACCGAGGGCGCCACCTCCGAGAACTCGAAGTGCGGCGTCTGCGCGTCCGTATAGAGCTTGCGCACCTCGGTGTGGATGATCCGGTTGAGGCCGACGAGCAGCGGCACCGTGGCGTCGAAGCCCTCGAGCATCTGCGGATGCGCGGAGCCGAGATGCGGGAACGCCCGGACCCCCACCCAGTGCAGGACGTCCCCGGCGGGCAGCGCGAGGGCCCGGGCGGCCGCCTCGACGATGCGCCCGAGCTCCTCGTCGTCATAGGTGCCGAGCCGCGTGTACACCCCCGAGGCACGCGCCGCGTCGAGCAGTGCGTCCCAGGTGTCCTCGCCGTGCTCGCTGCGCACGACCTGTTCCACCACGTGGAAGATGATGCCCTTCATGAGTCCCTGACCTCCTCGTCGCCGCCCGGCCGGCCGGCCGGGCAGCCGCGTCCCTGCGATCGCTCGCCGTCCCCCTCCTGTCGGCAGGAGAGCGGCGAGACTTGAGCGGGGGGAGAAGGACGCGGGAGAACCGGGCATCATGCGGCCAACGTGGCCGAGGGACCGCCCGTGAACCTGCTCCAGATCGCCTCCCTGCTGCTCGTGCTCGCCGCGGTCTTCGGGGTCGTGAACCACTTCCTGCTCCGCCTGCCCCAGGCCATCGGCATCCTGGTGGTGGCGCTCGCGGCCTCGCTCCTCGCCATGGCGCTGGACGCCCTGTTCCCGGCCCTCGCCATCGAGACCACCCTGCGCGAGCTCGTGCTCGGCATCGAGTTCTCGCAGACCCTGCTGGAGGGGATGCTCGGTCTGCTCCTCTTCGCCGGTGCCCTCCACGTGCGCCTCGAGGCGCTCCGCGCCCAGGCCTGGATCGTGCTGCTGATGGCGACCCTGGGCGTCGCCCTGTCCCTCGCGGTCGTGGGCACGGGCTTCTGGCTGCTCACGAGCATGCCCCTGCTCGTGGCCCTCGTGTTCGGGGCCATCGTCACGCCGACGGATCCGGTCGCCGTGCTCGGCGTGCTCCGCGCGGCGAAGCTGCGCGAGGCGCTCGAGACCAAGATCGCGGGCGAGAGCCTCTTCAACGACGGCGTCGCCTACGTCGCCTTCCTGGTGCTCGTGGGCCTCGCCTTCCCC
>JAZBPF010000173.1:0-2907 GCA_036351515.1 Pseudomonadales bacterium
CGTGAGCAGCACGAGCGCGGCGGCCCCCAGGAACAGGCCGAGGAATCCCTGGAGCGCGACGCCCGGCAGCCGCGCGGCCAGGGGCCCGGCGACGGCGCTGCCGAGCAGCAGCCCCGGAGTCCAGCGGCGCACGAGGCTCCATTCCACCGCGCCCCGGCGCAGCTGCGCCCGGGCCGCGGCGAGGGAGGTGAACACGATCGTCGACAGGGACGTGGCCACGGCCATGGGCGTGACGAGGTCGCCGCCGAGGCCGTGGCGGTCGAAGAGGAACAGGAGCGCCGGTACGATCACGACGCCGCCGCCGATGCCGAGCAACCCGCCGAGAAATCCGGCGACCAGACCCAGCAGGGCGCAAGCGGCGAGGAGCGGAACGTCGAGGGCGGGCATCGGGACCGTACCTGGGCGGAGCGGCCGCGGAGTCTAGCGTGGAACGCACGCGGACATCCCGGGCGCGGTGCGTTCCAGGATCGGCGCTCGCGGTGCACTTCGATCGCCATGTCCTGCGGGAGCAAGCTTCAGCTGCGACGGCTTCGTTCGGCCCTCTTGTCGCCGCTGAAGCCGGCTCCCACAGTGATCGCGCTGTCCCGTCCGTGGGAGCAAGCTTCAGCTGCGACGGCTTCGTTCGGCCCTCGCGTCGCGGCGGAAGCCGGCTCCCACGTTGATCGCGCCGCCCCGTCCGTGGGAGCAAGCTTCAGCTGCGACGGCTTCGCTCGGCACGCTCGTCGCGGCGGAAGCCGGCTCGCACGGTGATCGCGCCGCCCGGGGCGGGTCGACTCCGGGCGGCGATCGAGCCACGGACACGGGAACAGCACGGGGGGAGAGTCCATGAGTCTGTACCGGGCCCTGCTCGACGCCGCGGAGCGGCGGCCGGAGCGGATCGCGCTGCACGGCGACGACGGACGCGCGCTCACGCACGCGGCCCTGCACGAGGAGGCGTCGCGCATCGCGGGGGCCCTGCGCGAGGCGGGGGTCGGACCCGGCGACCGGGTCACCGTGCAGGTGGAGAAGTCCTTCTCCGCGGTGGCGCTCTATCTCGCCGTGCTCCGGGCCGGGGCCGTGTTCCAGCCCCTGAACAGCGCCTACACGGAGGCCGAGCTCGCCTACTTCGTGGGCGACGCGGAGCCGCGGGTGCTCGTCTGCGATCCGGCGCGTGCCGAGGCGCTGGCGCCGATCGCGGCGGAGCACGACGCGCGGCTCCGGACGCTCGCCGCGGACGGCAGAGGCACGCTGATCGACGCCGCCCGCGCGGCGACCCCGGCTCCGCCCGTGCCCGGCGCGGACGACGCCCTCGCCGCCGTGCTCTACACCTCCGGCACGACCGGGCGCTCCAAGGGCGCCATGCTCACGCACGGGAACCTGCTCTCCAACGCACGCACCCTGCGGCGCTGCTGGGGCTGGCGCGACGACGACGTGCTCGTGCACGCGCTGCCGATCCACCACGTGCACGGCCTCTTCGTGGCCCTGCACTGCGCGCTGCTCGAACCCGGCACGCTCTGGTTCCTCGAGCGCTTCGACGCGGAGCGGGTCCTGGCGCGGCTCCCCGAGGCGACGGTCTACATGGGCGTGCCCACGCACTACGTCCGCCTCCTCGCCGAGCCCGGCCTCGATCGCGCCCGCTGCGCGTCCATGCGCCTGTTCGTCTCCGGCTCGGCGCCGCTGCGCCCCGAGACCTTCGCCGCCTTCGAGGCCCGCACGGGGCACCGGATCCTGGAGCGCTACGGCATGACCGAGGCGGGGATGATCACCTCGAACCCGCTCGACGGAGACCGGGTGCCGGGCAGCGTCGGCTATCCGCTGCCGGAGGTGGAGCTGCGCCTGCGCACGCCGGAGGGGGACCCGGTGGAGGAGGGCGGCGTGGGCGTGCTCGAGGTGCGCGGGCCGAACGTGTTCCCGGGCTACTGGCGCCTGCCCGAGCGCACGGCGAGCGAGTTCCGGGACGGCTGGTTCGTCACCGGGGATCTCGCCACCCGCGACCCGGACGGACGCGTGCACATCGTGGGTCGGCACCGGGACCTGATCATCTCCGGCGGGCTGAACGTCTACCCGAAGGAGATCGAGGCGGAACTCGACGCGCTTCCCGGGGTCCTCGAATCGGCGGTGATCGGCGTGCCCCATCCGGACTTCGGCGAGGCCGTGGTCGCCGTGGCCGTCACCGGGGAGGGCTGGTCCGGCGAGGAGGACGCCCGCGGGCGGCTGCGCGAGCGCCTCGCGGCCTTCAAGGTGCCGAAGCGGATCGTCCCGGCCGACGCCCTGCCGCGGAACGCCATGGGCAAGGTGCAGAAGAACCTGCTGCGCGAGGCCCATTCGGAGCTGTTCGCGGACGCCCCGTCCCCGGGCTGAGGCCGTCCCCGGGGCCTCTGCTATATTCCGGAAACCCGGCCGGCTCCAAGTTTCTGTCGCCAAAGCGGTTTTCCGCTGCGCCGGGACCGGCGAAGGACGAGGACCGACCGCCCCGTGCGACCTGCCAGCGACGACGATCCGGCCGCCCGCCCCGCGGCGCCGCTGCCCCAGCTGCCCGGCTACCGGATCGTCCGGGAGCTCGGGCGCGGCGGCATGGCCGTGGTCTACCTGGCGATCCAGGAGGCCTTCGGGCGCGAGGTGGCGGTGAAGATCATCGACACCGAGGCCGCCGCTGATCCCGCCTTCCGCAAGCGCTTCGCGCGCGAGTCCCGCATCGTCGGCCGGCTCAACCATCCGCACGTGATCCAGGTGCACGACGTCGGCGAGCACGAGGGGCGCCAGTTCCTCGCCATGGAGCGGATCACGGGAGGCGATCTCGAGGACCGCATTGCCGACGGCATCGACTGCGCCGAGGCGCTGCGGGTCGTCCGGGAGATCGCCCGCGCCCTGGACTACGCCCACGGCAAGGGCGTCATCCACCGTGACATCAAGCCCGAGAACATCCTC
>JAZBPF010000174.1:0-5070 GCA_036351515.1 Pseudomonadales bacterium
ACGAGGGCCGGATCGTTGCGCGTGACCGGATAGCCGAGATCGATGTCCACCTCCGCGCTGGCGCCGGCGCTCGCGGCGATCTGCTCCGCCGTGCGGGCCACGCGCTCGTGGATCTGCGTGCGCGTGTCGGCGTCGAAGGTCCGCAGCGTGCCGATCATCTCCACCTGCTCGGGAATGATGTTGCTGCGCACGCCGCCGTGGATCGCGCCCACGGTGACGATGGAGGGCGTGAGCGTCGCGTCCAGCTGCCGGGAGGGGATCGTCTGCAGGCCGAGGACGATCTGGCTCGCCACGACGATCGGATCGATGCCGCCCCAGGGCATGGCGCCGTGGGTCTGGCGGCCCTTCACCAGGATCGAGTAGCTGTCCGAGGAGGCCATGAGGCCGCCGGCGCGGGTCTGGATCGTGCCCACGGGCAGCGGGAACACGTGGAGCCCGAAGGCCACGTCGGGTCGCGGGTCGTCGAAGACCCCCTCCCGGAGCATGAGGTCGGCGCCGCCCTCCTCGCCCTCCGGCGCGCCCTCCTCCGCGGGCTGGAACACGAACAGCACGGTTCCGGCCAGCTCGTCCCGCATCCCGGCGAGGACCTCGGCGACGCCCATGAGGATCGCCACGTGGTTGTCGTGGCCGCAGGCGTGCATGACCCCCACCTCCTGGCCGTTGTAGGTGGTGCGCACCTTCGAGGCGAAGGGCAGATCCACCTGCTCGGTCACCGGCAGGCCGTCCATGTCCGCACGCAGGGCGACCACGGGGCCGTCCTCGGCGCCGCGCAGGACCCCGACCACACCGGTGTGGGCGATGCCCGTACGCACCTCCATGCCGAGGGCCTCGAGGTGCTCCGCCACGAGCCCGGCCGTGCGGAACTCGCGGTTGCCGAGCTCCGGATGGGCGTGGATGTCCCGGCGCCAACTCACCACCTTGTCCATGACCGCGTCCACGCGATCCTGCACCGCCGGCGGCAACGCGGCTTCGTCCGCCGCGCCCGCGCCGGTCCCCGCCAGCGCCAGGGCGCCGGCGAGCAGCATCGTTCCGATTCTCATGACTCGCTCCCCCTTTCCAACTCGTCAGTCGTCGACCATGCGCATGACGTCGTCGCCGGTCCCGTCCGGCGCCGGGATCTCCACCACGCGCTCGTCCACGTCGTCGTACTCGAGGCGCAGGGCCCGGCTCATCACCGCATGCATCATGTACGTGCAGGTCACGTAGGTGAACTCGAGGATCTCCTCGTCGGACAGGTGGGCCTTCAGGACCTCGAAGACGCCATCCGGCACACGGCCCCGCTGCAGCACGAGCGCGTCCGTGTACGCGAGCACCGCGCGCTCGAGGGTCGAGAAGCAGTCCGCCACGGACCAGTGTGGAATCGCCTCGATCTGCGCCTCCGTGAGCCCCACGTCCCGCGACGCCTTGCAGTGCTGCGAGAACACGAACTGCGAGCCCACGACGAAGCCCGCCCGGGTCTGCCCGAGCTCCCGGAGCTTCGGATCCAGCTTCCGCTCCGGCGAGCGGTAGAAGCGGAAGCCCTCCGTCGTGTGCACGAAGGCGTCCGGAACGAGGTTGAACACGGTCCACCAGTTGCCGGGCGTGCCCGTGGCGGTGCCGGGCTCCTGCACCGGATCGCGCTCGCCGAAGAGTGCGTCGAAGATGCGGTCCGCGTAGGCGTGCCCGGCTTCCCGTCCCGCCTGTCTCAGTCTGGGCATGCGGCCCCTCCTTCCTCCATGCGCGTGTAGAAGCCCTCGAACCAGGGCGACCAGCTGCCGCTCTCCGGCTCCCGTTCCTCGAAGAACTGCCGGACGCGGCCGTCGGGGAGCGTCGTCCAGTGGCCCCGGAAGGGCGCCGTGCGTCCCTCCCGCCCGTAGTGGATCACGCCCTCGAGCACCATGGTGCCCGATTCCTTCGGACCGCCCTCGATGTCGATGAAGACGCCTCCGGGGGCGTGCCAGAGCTGCCGCCAGCGGCCGGAAACGGGGTCGAGGAAGTTCACGCTGCGCCCGCTCCCGCCGCGGGCACCGGTCCAGGCTTCGTCGATGCGACAGCTCCCCGGCTCCCGGGTGATGCGGTTCTCGCCCGCGCAGGCGCCGTCCGGCGTGTGCACGATCCAGGTCCCGAGCCAGAAGTCGAAGCCGTGGGCGGTCGGCCCGCCGCAGTCGGCGAGCGGATCCGGTTCGCCGGCGGCGCAGACGGTGGCGAGGAGCAGACTCGCCAGGAACGCGGCTCCTCTCATGACTGCCCTCCCGCTGCGGGCGACCGGAAGCGCCGCAGCTCCTCGCGCACCTCCGGCGCGAGGAGGTAGAGCCCGACGATGTTCGGTACGCAGATCAGGAACACCATGGCGTCCGAGAAGTCGAGCACGGAGCCGAGCTCGATCATCGAGCCGAGCACGATGAAGGCGCAGAACACCGCCTTGAAGCCCGCCTCGGCGCCGCGGGAGGGGCCCGTCAGGTAGGTGAAGCCCTTCAGGCCGTAGTAGGACCAGGCGAGCATGGTCGAGAGGCCGAAGAGGATCGCCGCGAGGGCGAGCAGGGGCGGGAAGAACGGCACCACGCGCGCGAAGGCCGCGCTCGTCATGGCGATCCCGTCGAGGCCGGCGTCAAAGCCCGGCGCGAGCCGGCTCGTGGTGACGATCACCAGCGCCGTGGTCATGCAGATCACCACCGTGTCGATGAAGGGCTCGAGGAGCCCCACGAAGCCCTCGCTCGCCGGCCGGTCCGTGCGCACGGCGCTGTGGGCGATGGACGCCGAGCCGATGCCCGCCTCGTTCGAGAACACGGCGCGCTGGAAGCCGACCACGAGGGCACCGAGCGCGCCGCCGGCGGCCGCCTCCCCGGTGAAGGCCGCGCGCACGATCTCCCCGACGGCCCAGGGCAGCGCCGCCCCGTTGAGGGCGAGCACCGTGAACGCCGTGCCGAGGTAGAGGACCGCCATGAACGGCACGAGCACCTGCGTGACGCGGGCGATGGTGCGGATCCCGCCGAGGATCGCGGAGCCCACGAGCGCCGCCATCACGAGGCCGAAGAGCCAGCCGCGGCCCGCGAAGAAGCTCGCCTCGCCCCCGGTCACGCCCACGAGCTGCACGAAGGCCTGGTTCGCCTGGAACATGTTGCCGATGCCCATGCAGCCGACGACGATGCCCACCGCGTAGAAGATCCCGAGACCGCGGCCGAGGCGCGCCCGCCCGCGGCCCGCGAGGCCGTGCTCGAGATAGTGCATGGGCCCGCCGGAGACCCGTCCGTCGCCGTGCACGCGGCGATGGCGGACGCCGAGCGTGCACTCGGCGAACTTCGTCGCCATGCCGAGCACGCCCGCGAGGAAGAGCCAGAAGGCAGCGCCGGGGCCGCCCGCACCGATCGCCACGGCGACGCCACCGATGTTGCCGATGCCCACCGTGCCGGAGACGGCCGTGGACAGCGCCTGGAAGTGGGTGACTTCTCCAGAGACGGCTCCGGAGACCTCGCCGCCCCGCGGCGTGGCCGGGCGTCCGCGCAGCAGTCGGAGCGCGACGGGGAAGCCCCAGAGCGCGATCCCGCGCAGGTACACCGTGAAGAACACCCCGGCGGCCACCAGCCACAGGACCACGAGGGGCACGCCGACGTCGGCGACCGGGATCTCGAAGAACACGATGCGCGAGAGCAGCGCGGCCGCCGGCGCCACCACCGCGTCCACCGCGGCGTCGATCCCCTCCATGCGCCTTCCCCGCACCGAACCCGTTTCCGGAGCCTACCGTCCCCGTCGAGGGGAGGGCCACGGCCGCGAACGCCCGGAGCCCGGGAAGCGTTCGGGTGCCGTCTCGAGCCCTCCTGCCCGTGCGCGAAGGCCGCGCACGAGCGGCCGGGCGATGGCTCCACGGAGGCTCGGGCGGTCCGCCCCGGAATCTCGGGAGCGGAGGCTCCTGCGGAGGAGCCGGTACGCCCCGGGGATCGGGAAGCATCCGCGGGGACCCGGCCCTCGCCGTCCACGCGGCGGGACGGTAGGCTCGCGCCGTTCCTTCCGAAGGCGCATGCCATGGAGCCCTGCCCGGCCGCCGCGTTCCTCGACCGCACGCTCACGGCGCTCGTCCCCGACGCGCGCCTCGAGGCCCGCCCGCTGCCCGGCGTGCCCGAGCTGCGCCTGTGGCTGCTCTCCGAGGACCTCCCGCGCGGGCCGCTCCCGCACGCCGTGGCCGAGGCGGTGGTCGCCCGCCCCCCCTACTGGGCCTTCTGCTGGGCCTCCGGCCAGGCCCTCGCCCGGCGCATCCTCGACGCGCCGGAGACCGTGGCCGGCCGGGTCGTCCTCGACTTCGGCGCCGGCTCCGGCGTCGCCGGCATCGCCGCCGCCCGCGCCGGCGCCGCGCGCGTGATCGCCTGCGACGAGGACCCGGTCGCGCTCGCCGCCTGCACCGCCAACGCCACCCTCAACGACGTGGCCGTGGAGACCACCGCGGCCCTCGACGCCGTCGGCCCCGTGGACGTGGTGCTCGTCGCGGACGTTCTCTACGACCCCGCGAACCTGCCGCTCCTCGACGCGCTGCTCGCCCGGGACGCCCGCATCCTCCTCGCCGACTCCCGCGTACGCCCCGAGGCCCTCGACGCCTGGACCGTCGTCGGCGAACTGCGCGCCGACACGATCCCCGACCTCGACGAATCGCCGCTCTTCCGCACCGTCCGCTTCTACGAACCGCGCGATCGCGGCTGACGCCCGCTCCCGGAACGCCGTGCCGACGCCCCCTTCTGGGAGCCCGCTTCAGCGGCGACGACACGCCCCCCGAAGCAGTCACGGCTGAAGCCCGCTCCCACGATGCCCGGAGCCACGGCCACTGTGGGAGCCAGCTTCAGAGCGCGTTGTACTAGACGCTACGTTGCCGATTTCGCGCTTCGCGTGGAGGCGTCAGGCGGGGATCGGCGTGAAGGCGTGATTCGGCGCTGAAGTCCGCCCGAGGCGGTGAAGAAGCCCCTGAATCGCGCTCAGCAGCGCTCTCAGGTCCGAATCCGACGGATTCAGGGCCGAAAGCTCCCGCAGCACCCACGCCACGATCCTCGACAGGTTGTACGCCGTCAGGTGCAGTCGGAACTCCAGCCGCACCTTCTCGAGACCTCG
>JAZBPF010000175.1:0-4552 GCA_036351515.1 Pseudomonadales bacterium
CGCCGAGCAGCTCGCGGTGCGCGACCACGCCGAGGGGGAGGCGCGGGAGCGCTGCGAGGAGACGCTCGCGCGGCTCGTGGCCGAGGCCTGGTACACCGACGAGATCCGGCACGAGCGCCCGACGCCCCAGGACGAGGCGAAGTGGGGCTTCGCGGTCATCGAGAACTCGCTCTGGGAGGCGCTGCCCGACTTCCTGCGGGGGCTGGATCGCGAGCTCGCGCGCCTCGGGGAGGATCCGCTGCCTCCTTCGGCGGTGCCCGTGCGCTTCGCGATCTGGATGGGGGGCGACCGGGACGGCAATCCGAACGTCACCGCCGGCGTCACCCGCGAGGTGCTCATGCTCGCCCGCTGGATGGCGGCGGACCTGTTCCTCCGCGACGTCGAGACGCTCCTGAGCCAGCTGTCCATGTCCCGCGCCACGGACGAACTGCGGCAGCTCGCCGGAGACGAGGCGCGGGAGCCCTACCGGGAGGTGCTGCGGCGCCTGCGCGACCGCCTTCGACGGACGCGGGACTGGGCCGAGGGGCTGGATCCGACGCCTCCGGCCGACGCCGGGGAGCTGATCCTCTCCCAGGAGGATCTCGAAGCGCCGCTGCGGGCCTGCCACGCGTCGCTCCTCGCCTGCGGCATGCAAGTGATCGCCGACGGCGAGCTCCTCGACACGCTGCGCCGCGCCGCCTGCTTCGGCATCCATCTGGTGCGCCTCGACATCCGCCAGAGTGCGGAACGGCACACGGAGGTGTTCGACGCCCTCACGCGCCACCTCGCGATCCTCGACGACGGAGGACGCAGCTACGGAGCCTGGGACGAGCACGAGCGCCAGCGCTTCCTGCTCGCGGAACTCGCCAGCCGCCGGCCCCTGTTCCCGCGACGCTGGGATCCCGAGCCCGCCGTGGCGGAGGTGCTCGACACCATGGCGGTGGTGGCCGCGCAGCCGCCGGGCGCCATCGGCCAGTACATCATCTCCATGGCGGCGCAGCCCTCCGACGTGCTCGCGGTGATCCTGCTGCTCCGGGAGGCGGGGCTCGGGCATCCGATTCCCGTGGTGCCGCTCTTCGAGACCCTCGACGACCTCGACCGGGCCCCGGCCGTGGTGGACGCGCTGCTCGGCACGGACTGGTACCGCAGCTGGTGCGGCGGCCATCAGCACGTGATGATCGGCTACTCCGACTCCGCGAAGGACGCCGGCCAGCTCGCGGCCGCCTGGGCGCAGTACCGGGCGCAGGAGGCGCTCACGGAGGTGGCCCGGGACCATGGCGTGCGCCTGACGCTCTTCCACGGCCGCGGCGGCGCCGTGGGTCGGGGCGGCGGCCCGGCCCATGCGGCGATCCTCAGCCAGCCCCCGGGCTCCGTCGCCGGCAGTCTGCGCGTGACCGAGCAGGGCGAGATGATCCGCTTCAAGTTCGGCCTGCCCGCGGTGGCCGAGCAGAGCCTCGCCATCTACACGGGCGCCGTGCTCGAGGCGACGCTGCTGCCGCCGCCCGTGCCGACGGCCCCCTGGCGCAGCGAGATGGACCGGCTCGCCGAGCGCTCCCTCGCGGGCTATCGCGGCGTGGTGCGCGAGGATCCGCGGTTCGTTCCGTTCTTCCGCACGATCACGCCCGAGCAGGAACTCGGCAAGCTCTCCATCGGCAGCCGGCCGGCGCGCCGCAAGGCGACCACGGGCGTGGAGAGCCTGCGTGCCATTCCCTGGGTCTTCGCCTGGACGCAGATCCGCCTCATGCTCCCGGCCTGGCTCGGGACCGACACGGCACTCGCCGGCGCCCTGGAGGCGGGCGAGCGCGAGCAGCTCCTGGAGATGGCGACGCACTGGCCCTTCTTCGCCATGCAGATCGACATGCTCGAGATGGTGCTCGCGAAGACCGACGTGGAACTCTTCGACTGGTATCAGCGGCAGCTCGTGGATGCGGACGACCGCGCCCTCGGGGACGAGCTGCGCCGACGGGTCGAAGCGCTCACGGCCGACCTGCTGCGCCTGCGCGGGGAGCAGGTGCTCCTCGAGCGCGATCCGCAGCTGCGCGAGAGCCTCGCCGTGCGCAACACCTATCTCGATCCGCTGCACCTGCTCCAGGCGGAGCTCCTCGCCCGTTCCCGGGCCGCGGACGAGCCGCCCTCGGAGGTCGAGCGCGCCCTGCAGGTCACCATGGCGGGCATCGCCAGCGGCCTGCGCAACACCGGCTGACTACGGTGCTGCGCGTCGCCACGCTGAACACCTGGAAGTGCGAGGGCGACTACCGGGCGCGGCTGCAGCGCATGGCCGACGGGCTCCGTGCGCTCGACGCCGATCTGCTCTGCCTGCAGGAGGTCTTCGCGTGTGCGGCGCCGGCGGCGGACACGGCCGTCTGGCTCGCGGAGGCGCTCGGGATGCATGCGGTGGCGACGCCCGCGCGGCATGGGCCGCGCGCCTTCGAGGGCTCTCCGGTTCCGTCGAGTTCCGGGCTCGCGATCCTCGCGCGCGCGGCCCTGCCCGAGGCGGAGCGCATTCCACTGCCCTCCGACCCGCGCGACGGCGAGCGCATCGCCCAGGCCGTGCGCCTCGAGACCGCCCTGGGTCCGCTGCGCGTGGCCAATCTGCATCTCACCCATCTGCGCGACGCGGCCGGCTTGCGGCGACGTCAGCTCGAACACCTGCTCGCGCAGGCGGAAGATCCGGCCGGCGCCGTGCCGCTCCTGCTCGCCGGGGATTTCAACGCCACGCCGGACGCCTCCGAGCTCGCGCTCCTGCGCGCGCATCCGGCGGCGGACTGGGGCCCCGACGACCCGGACCGGTTCCCGGGCACGGTGCCCCTCGGCGTGCCGGGACGCACGCCCCGGGCCGTGGATCACGTGGTGCTTCTGCGCGGAGCGCCCGCGTTCTCGATCCGGAGCCGACAGCGCGTGCTCGACCTCGCGGACGGCGGCGGCTACGCGAGTGATCATGCAGGGGTGCTCGTCGAGATCGGCGTCTGAGGCGGGCACGGTCCGGGGACGCGAGACCGAGCTCGCGTCCCCGGAGGCCCGTCAGTCGAGGTTCAGACCGTTCGCGCCCGGGTAGGGCAGCGTGTTCTCGAAGCGGCGCGCCTCGCGCCCGGTGACGATGCGCTTCTTGCCCGCCTCGTCCTTGACGGCGGCGAACTCGTCGTAGAGCTCCCCGTCGGCCGTGTAGGCCCGGTACTCGAGGCGGCGACCTTCGATGCGGACGGCCTGATAGAACTGGGAGTTCTCCGCCATGCGCTCGAGGCGCACGCCCGTGTCCGCGTAGTCGTCCCAGCCGCCTGCCTTGAACTCGTACTGCTTCGCTCCGGAAACCGAATTCACGAACATCGTCGCGAGCGCGTCCCGGGTCCCGGCGGCGGTGCGCTCGGGTCCGCCCGGCGCCTCGGCGATGCCGCCGCGGGCGTAGGTGTGGTCGTGCCCCTGGAGCACGAGGTCCACCTCGTGCCGGAGCAGCACCGGCAGCAGCAGGGCCCGGCGCTCGGGCGTGTCCCGGTCCCGCCCGGAGGAGAAGATCGGGTGGTGCATGGACACGACGCGCCAGGTGGCGTCGCTCTCGCGCAGCCGTGCGTCGAGCCAGCGGGCCTGGGCCTCGAGGTCCTCGCCCATGGTGTCGAGCACGAAGACCTGCAGCGCCTTGCCGTAGCGGATCGTGTAGACCGTCTCCTGCAGCGCCTCGGGCAGCTCCGGCGTTTCCGGGAGCGTGAACTGGGGCCGCCAGAGCATCGAGAGCATGCGCCGCCGATCGCCCTCCGGCAGGCCGAGGGAGTCGTACTCGTGATTCCCGGCCACGGGGATCGCCGGGATCATGCCGTGGATGAAGCCCACGGCCTTGAACCACTGGGCCCACTCGAGGTCGCGGGCGCCGCGGTTCACGAGGTCCCCGGCGTGGAGGAAGAAGCGCGCCTCCGGACTGGTCTGGAAGGCCCCGCGGACCACCCGGGCCCAGTGCGAGAGGATCCCGTTCTGGGCGTCTCCCACGTAGAGGAACTCGATCGGGCCGTCGATCGGGGCCGTGCGCACCTGGAACCACTCGCTCCAGATCCCCTCGCCGCCGCGAACGCGATAGGCGTAGAGCGTGTCGGGCTCGAGGCCCTCGAACAGGACCGAGTGGAAGCGCACGGTCGGCAGGCCGGCGTTGTACTCCACCAGCGCTTCCCGGCCCTCGCGGGAGAGACGCGTCGGATCGAGCGTCTCGCTCCGGGCGGGTACGGCGGTGGCCTCCAGGTCGAAGCGCGCGTCCGCCGTGGCCAGAACGATCTCGGCTTCGGTCGCAGCGATGGAGGCATCGGTGCGCCAGTTCACCGCGAAGCTCGTGGTGGGGTCGGCTCCGGGCGTGACGACGATGCGGTCGGGCCAGGCACTGGCGTCCTGCCAGGGCGGCGTGTGCTCGGAACCGACGTGGGCGATCGATGCAGAGGCGAGAAGGCAGGACAATGTCAGCAGTGCGATACGGACCATGAACGGCGTCTCCTGGAACGACGAACCCCGCCGACGCGAGTCGCGCCGGCGGGGCCCCTGGGGTCGGGACCACCTCAGAGCGAGGCACGCACCCCGAAGAGGTAGGAACGGCCGAAGC
>JAZBPF010000176.1:0-4388 GCA_036351515.1 Pseudomonadales bacterium
CGGCTCGGCGAGGTGGGCACGGACTTCGAGCTGCCGGACTACACGCTCCTGCGCGCCTTCGCAGCCTGGGCGCCGGTGCCGCAGCTCGAACTGCGTGCGGAGGTCGACAACCTCCTGGACGACGATTACTACACGAACTCCTTCTCCTCCCTCTGGATCCAGCCGGGCATGCCGCAGCGCCTGCGCCTGGCGGCGGAGTACCGTTTCTGATGGCGACGCACGCGCCGCTCGTCCGCATGGACGCCGTGCACGTGGAGCGCGGCGGTCACGCCGTGCTCCGCGGGCTCGACTTCACGGTGCAGCCGGGGGAGGTGTTCGCGCTCCTCGGCGGCAACGGCGCCGGCAAGTCGACGACGCTGCTCACCTGCCTGGGCCTGCTCGCTCCCTCGCGCGGGACCGTGCACGTGCTCGGCGCGTCCCCGCAGGCGGAGCCCGAGCGGGTCCGCCGGGGCCTCGCCTACCTGCCGGAGCAGGCCCAGCTCTACCCGCACCTCGATGCGCGCGAGAACCTCGACTACTTCCTGCGCCTGGCGGGCCTCGCGCGCGACGCGGACGAGACGGAAGCCGCCCTCGACACGGTGGGCCTGCAGGGGGACGCCCGCGGCCGACGGCTCGAGGGCTACTCGAAGGGCATGCGCCAGAAGGTGGCCATCGCCCTCGCGCTCCTGCGCCGGACGCCGCTGCTGCTCCTCGACGAGCCCACCTCCGGCCTCGACCCGCTGGCCGTGGAGGAGTTCGACGCGCTCGTGCACGCCCTCGGCGAACGCGGCGTGGGCGTGCTCATGGTGACCCACGACCTCTTCGGCGCCTGCCGCGTCGCCTCCCGCCTCGGCGTGCTCCACGAGGGGCGCCTCGCCGCGGGCTTCGAGGCACCGGCGGAGGGTCGCATCGAGCTCGCCGCCGTGCGCGAGGCCTTCGCGGCCGCCCGGGACGGACGGGCCGCCGCATGAGCGCCGCGACGATCCCGGTCCTCGTGCGCGGTACCTGGCTCGCCTGGCGGCGGGACCGGGTGGCGCTCGCGGCCTTCGCCCTGCTCGCGCTGCTCCTCCTGGCCACGGCCGTCTTCCAGTTCGCGGACGCGCGGCGGGAGGCGGGACACCGCGCCGAGCACCAGGCCGAGGCCGACGCCGCCTTCGAGGCGCAGCCGGACCGCCATCCGCACCGCATGGTCCACTACGGCCACTACGTGTTCCGCACGCCGGCGCCGCTGGCGGTGCTCGACCCGGGCGTCGATCCCTACACGGGCCGGTCGATCTTCCTCGAGGGCCACCGGCGCAACACGGCGACCTTCGCCCAGGCCCGGGAAGCGGGGACCCTCGCGCGCTTCGGCAGCTTCTCGCCGGCCTTCGTGGTGCAGACCCTGGTCCCGCTGGTGCTGATCCTGGTCGGCGCCGGCGCCGTGGCCGGCGAGCGGACGCGCGGAACGGCGCTCGTGATGCTCGCCCAGGGGCTCGCGCCCGGGAGCCTGCTCCTCGGCAAGGCGCTCGCGCTGGCGGGGCTCGCCGCCGTGGCCGTCGCACCGCTGGCGCTCGTCGGGGCCGTGCTGGTCGCGACGGGACAGGAAGCGCTCGGCCCCGTGCTCCTGCTCGTGGGCGGCCACGGGCTGTACCTGCTCGTGTGGGTGGGGATCACGGTCGCCGTCTCGGCGCTCGCGCGGACGCCGGCGAGCGCGCTCGCCGCGCTGCTCGTGTGCTGGGCGCTGGCCGTCGTGCTCGCACCGCGGATCGCCGCCGAGGTCGCGGCGAGCGCCGTGGAGGTGCCGCCGCGCAGCCACCAGGGCATCGAGGTGGCGCAGGCGCTGCGCGCCCTGGGCGACAGCCACGATGCGAACGATCCGAACTTCGCGAGCTTCCGTGACCGGGTGCTGGCACAGTACGGCGTGACCCGCGTGGAGGACCTGCCCGTGAACTGGCGCGGGCTCGTGGCGGAACAGGGCGAGGCCGAGGGCGCCGCGGTCATGAACCGCTTCGCGGCGGAGCGCCAGGCGCGGGAGCGGGGCCAGGCCGCCGTGCTGCGCGCCTTCGCTTGGGCGAGCCCGCTGCTCGCGATCCGCCATCTGTCCATGGCCGCGGCGGGGACGGATCTCGCGCAGCACCACCGCTTCGTCGACGCCGCCGAGGCGCACCGCTTCGACCTCGTGCAGCGCCTGAACCGGCTCCACGCCGAGGAACTCACCTACGCCGACGACGCCGCGCGCAGCCGCGACGCGGACGCCGAGCGGCGGACGCGGGTCTCGGCGGCGTTCTGGGCCGCAATGCCGGACTTCGACTTCGCCGTGGCGCCTGCCGCGGAGCGCGTCCGCGCGGCGCTCCCGCTCGCCGGCGTGCTCGGGCTCTGGACGCTGCTCGCCGCGGTCGTGCTCGGGGCCGTGCGCAGGCGGGCGCTGCTCGCATGAGCACGACGCTGCCCGGGGCGATGACCACCGCGACGGCCGCCGCTCCGGTGCGGCCGTCCTTCGCCGCCGACCTCGCGCGCGAGGCGCGGCTGCTGCTCCGAGAGCGCGGCGCGGTGCTCGTGTGCGCCGTGCTCTGCGCCCTCGCCGCCACGAGCGTGTTCCTCGGTCTCGCGGAAGTCGGCCGGCAGCAGGCGGACATCGAGCGCTTCCGCGCCCTCGACGCCGAGGACCGCGCCGCGGCCCTCGCCGCCACGACCGACTGGGGCGACGCCGCCTACGCGGCCTTCCACGCGACCTGGGACCCGCCGGCGCCGCTCGCCTTCGCGGCGCTCGGGCAGCGCGACGTGGCGCCCTGGATGCTGCGCGTACGCATGCTCGCGCTGGAGGGGCAGATCCACGAGTCCGACACGGGCAACCCGGAGCTCGCCCTCGCCGGTCGCTTCGATCTCTCCTTCGTGGCCGCCTTCGTGCTGCCGCTGGCGCTGGTGCTGCTCCTGCACGATCTCGTCGCGCGGGAGCGGGAACAGGGGCGCCTGCCGCTGCTCGTGGCCACCGCCGGCGACGGTCGGCGCCTGTGGATCGCGCGCATCGTCGTGCGCGTCGGCGCCCTGGCGCTGGCGCTGCTGATTCCGTTCTGGGTCGGCGCGGCGCTCGCGGCGGTCCCCGCCGGGACGACGGCGCTCGCGAGCGGCGCGCTGCTCGCCGCGGCCGTCGTCTGGACCCTGCTGCTCCTGCCGCTCGTGTTCCGCCCGTGGCCCGCCACGGTGATCGCCACTGCCGGCGTCGGACTCTGGGTCGCCCTGGCACTCGTGGTCCCGCTCGCCGGCCGGCTCGTCACCGACGCGCTCGTGCTCCGGGTCGACGGCGCCGACGTGGCCTTCGTGCAGCGCGAGGCCGTGAACGACGCCTGGGACCTGCCGAAGGCGGCGACCATGGACGCGTTCGTCGAGAGCCACCCCGAGTGGGCGGACACGGCGCCGGTGGAGCAGCCCTTCCACTGGAAGTGGTACTACGCGTTCCAGCAGGTCGGCGACGAGACCGCCGGCGAGCTCTCCCGCGCCTATCGCGACGCCATCGCCGCCCGCGACCGCGTCGCCGGCCGCGTCGCCTGGCTCTCGCCGACCGTGGCCGTGCAGCGTGCGCTGCAGCGCCTCGCCGGGACCGACGTCGCGGCGACGCTCCGCCACGACGCCCGCATCCGCGCCTACCACGCGCGCCTCCGGGCGTTCTGGTATCCCATGCTGTTCGACGAGCCGCCCTTCGACCGTGCGCGGCTCGAGGCCCTGCCGGAGTTCGACCCGGCGGGCGGCTGACGCCCGCCAGCGGGCTGCCCGGTGGAGGGGTGCAGGCGGATCCGGCAGCCTGTCGCCGTGCCCGGAACGAAGAGGAACGCTCCCCGTGATGCCCGCACGCCTGCTTCGCCCCCTCGCCTTCCTCCTGCTGTGCGCCGCGGGCTCCGCGGCCGCCGCGCCGGAGCCCTTCCGGCTCGCGGGCGTCGACGTGCCCGCCGGGGCCCAGCGCGCCTTCGTCGCCGAGGTCGGGGACGGTCTGCCGGGCGTGCCGATCACGGTCTTCCACGGCGTTCGGGCGGGGCCCGTGCTCACCCTGTCGGCGGGCACGCACGGGGACGAGTTCCCCGCGATCCTGGCCCTGCAGGCGCTGCGGGCCGAGCTTCGCCCCGAGGCACTCGCGGGCGTCGTGGTCCTCGTGCACGCCGCGAACCTGCCGGCCCTGCACCAGCGCGGCCTGAGCCCGCTGCACCCGGCGGACGGGAAGAACCTCAACCGCGAATTCCCCGGCCGGGCCGAAGGATCCCCGACGGAGCGCCTCGCCCACTTCCTCACGGAGGAGATCGTGGCCGCGAGCGACTATCTCGCGGACCTCCATTCGGGGAGCGCCGACCAGGAACTCTGGCCCCACGTCTACGCGCCCTACGTGGGCGATGCGGAGCTGGACGCGCGGACGCTGGCCTTCGCGAAGGCGACGGGGCTGC
>JAZBPF010000177.1:0-3282 GCA_036351515.1 Pseudomonadales bacterium
GCGACGACGGCGAGGTGGAGGACGGCTGGTCGCTGCTCGACGACGAGGGTGGGCCGACGCTGCACTGAGCCACCCCCTGTGGGAGCAGGCTTCAGCCGCGACCGCGAGATCGGACGGAGTCGGTCGCTACTGAAGTACGCTCCCACGGGCCGCGCCGATACCGCGTCGTGGGAGCAGGCTTCAGCCGCGACCGCGAGATCGGACGGGGTCGGTCGTTACTGACGTACGCTCCCGCAGGCCGCGCCGATACCGCGTTCTGGGAGCAGGCTTCAGCCGCGAGAGCTCAGATCCCCGACCGCAACACCCCCACGCCCAGCCCCTCGATCGCGAACGCCTGCTCCCGCAGGTCCACCTCGATGGGATCGAAGTCCGGGTTCTCCGCCAGCAGCACCACCCGGTGCGGGGCCTCGCGGCGGAAGCGCTTCACGGTGACCTCGTCCTCCACGCGCGCGACGACGATCTGCCCGTTCTCGGCGACCTCCGCCCGGTGCACGGCGAGCAGGTCGCCGTCGAGGATGCCCACGTCGCGCATGCTCTCGCCCTGCACCCGGAGCAGGTAGTCGGCGCGGGGCCGGAAGAAGCCCGCGGCCACCTCGCAGTGATCCTCGATGTGTTCCTGGGCGAGGATCGGCTGGCCCGCGGCGACGCGGCCGACGACGGGCAGGCCGGGCGAATCCGGGAGGCGGATGCCCCGGGAGGTGCCGGGGATGATCTCGATGGCGCCCTTGCGGGCGAGGGCCTTCAGGTGCTCCTCCGCCGCATTGGCGGAGCGGAAGCCGAGTTCCCGGGCGATGTCGGCCCGGGTGGGCGGATAGCCCGTGTCCTCGATGTGGCGGCGGATGAGGTCCAGGACCTCCGCCTGGCGGGGCGTGAGCTGCTGCATGCGGATGCCCGATCGACGTCGATGCTGTGATTCTATACAGCCTGTGCGTCCATGCAAGGTGGCATTCCGCCACGGTAGCCGGCGCCGGTCGGAGGACGTAGCGTCCGCGCGGCGAGCCGGATCGGGAGGGCACATGGGACGAGGGGCCATCATCGCGGCGGCGCTGCTGCTGCTCGGCGCCGGACCGGCGCGGGCCGCCGAGCCGGACGCGGCGCTCGCGGCGGTCCTCGAGGACCCCGCGGCGGACGCGGCCGCCCGGGGCCGGGCCGTCGCCGAGGCCGCGGCGCGCACGGACGCGGGCTTCGGGGACTCCCGGGTCGCCGTGCGCATGATCCTGCACGACGGCCGCGGGCGGACCAGCGAGCGGGCGCTGCGCCTGCTGACCCTCGAGGGCACCGGCGAGGACGGGGCCGGCGACCGGACGCTCATCGTCTTCGACGAGCCCCGGAGCGAGCGCGGTACGGCGCTGCTCACCTGGACGCTGCCCGGCGACGACGACCAGTGGCTCTATCTGCCGGCCCTCAAGCGCGTGAAGCGCATCGCCGCGCGCAACCGCTCGGGTCCCTTCGTGGGCAGCGAGTTCGCCTACGAGGACCTGACCGAGGAGCAGGTCGACGCCTTCGAGTGGCGCCACGAGGGCGTCGAAGGCTGCAGCCTCGGCGAGTGCCACCGGGTGGAACGGATCCCCGTGGAGCCCTGGAGCGGCTACTCGCGCCAGGTCGCCTGGTACGACCGGGAGGCGCTGCGCCTCGTGCGGGTCGAGTACTTCGACCGCAAGGGCGACCTGCTGAAGGTCCTCGAGGCGACGGAGTGGGAGCGTTCGCCGGAGGGGTACTGGAGGGCCCGGCGCATGGACATGCGCAACGAGCTCACCGGGCGGCGCACGGAACTGCTCTGGGAACCCCATGCCTTCGGCACGGGCCTCGACGCCGACGACTTCACGCCCGAGGCCCTGGAGCGCGTGCGCTGACCGCGCGGCCCCGTCACGCGCTGCTCCTCGTCGCACTCCTCGCGGCGCAGGGCGTCGCCGCCGAGGGCGAGCTCGCGGGCGAGCTCTCCGTGCAGCTGCGCGCCTTCGCCGAGGAGGGGACCCTCGGCCAGGAACGCACGCAGCCCTCGACGGCCGGGACCCTCGAGGGCTGGCGCGAGTGGAACGACGGCGCGAGCCGCTTCACCTTCGAGCTCTTCGGCCGCCTCGACGGCCGGGACCGGCGCCGGACCCACGGCGACGTCCGCGAGGCCTATCTCACGCACCTCGGCGACGCCTGGACCCTGCACCTCGGCGTGAAGCGGGTGTTCTGGGGCACCACGGAGGCCAAGCACCTGGTGGACGTGCTCAACCAGGTGGACTTCGTCGAGGACCTCGACGAGGAGACGCGCCTCGGTCAGCCCATGGTCCAGCTCGAGCTCCGGCGCGTACCGGGCACGCTCGAGCTGTTCCTGCTCCCGGGCTTCCGGCAGCGCAGCTTTCCCGGTCCCGAGGGCCGGCTCGGGGGGCCGGTGATCGTCGACGGCGACAGCCGCTTCACCGCGTCCCAGGGCATCCTGCACACGGACTGGGCCGTGCGCTGGAGCGGACGCGCCGGTGGCCTCGACGTCGGCCTCGCGCACTTCGACGGGACCTCGCGGGAGCCCGAGTTCGAGGTCCTCGGCGCCGTGGTGCCCGGGGAGCCGATCCGCCTGCGTCCCGTCCATCAGCTCGTCACCCAGAGCAGCGTCGACGCTCAGTACGTCGTCGGCGACTGGGCCCTAAAGCTCGAGGCCTTCCACCGGCGCGGCGAGGGCCGGCCCTCGAACGCCTTCGTCGCCGGCTTCGAGCGCACCTTCGTCGGTGCCTTCGGCACCCGGGCGGACCTCGGCGTCCTCGCCGAGTACCTCCACGACGGCCGCGGCGACCGGGCCCCGCTCCTCGCCTTCGAGCGCGACGTCTTCGTCGGCCTGCGCGTCGCCCTCAACGACTTCGCGGGCACGCGACTCCTCGCCGGCCTGATCCACGATCACCGCACCGGCGAGAACCTCTGGGTCGCCGAGGGCCGGCGGCGCCTCGGCGACGCCTGGGAGCTCACGATGGACCTGCGTGCCGTCTCCGGCGTCGGCACCACGGAGCCCGGCGACCTCGCCGCGCTCCTCGATCCGCGGCGCAAGCTCGGGCTCATCGCCGGTGACTCCTACCTCCAGCTCGAGCTCCGTCGCTTCTTCTGATCCCTGCCACGAGGCGCCGCGGGGCGGTATAGTCCCGCCCCCCCGGCATCCGCCGAGCGACGCCGCCGCGGATCCGCAACCCGACCCGGCAGGGGGATGCCGCGACGCATGAGCGCCGACGTCCGCAACGAATACCTGGAAGTCCTCGACCACGCCGAGCTGCTCCACCCGCCCCAGGCCGTCGCCTGGGCCGTGGA
>JAZBPF010000178.1:0-5407 GCA_036351515.1 Pseudomonadales bacterium
CTGACGCTGCTGCTGGTCCCGGGCGACGCGGCGGGCGTCACCCGCGTGCGCACGCACCTCGCGGACAGCCGCAACGCGGCCAACGTCACCTTCGAGGGCGTGCGCGTTCCGGCGGACGCGGTGCTCGGCACCGTCGACGACGGCGCCGCGATCCTCGAGCCGGTGCTCGACCACGCGCGCATCGCGCTCGCCGCGGAGATGCTCGGCACCGCCGAGGAAGCCTTCGCCCGCACGGTCTCCTATCTCCAGGAGCGCAAGCAGTTCGGCGTCGTGATCGGTTCCTTCCAGGGCCTCAAGCACCGGGCCGCGGATCTCTACGCGGAGCTCCAGCTCGCCCGTTCCGTGGTCCTGGACGCGCTCTCGGCCCTCGACGAGGCGCGCGACGACGTCCCGCAGCTCGCGAGCCTCGCCAAGGCCAAGGTCGGCGAGGTGCTCCACGCCGTGAGCAACGAGGCGATCCAGATGCACGGCGGGATCGGCATGACCGACGAGTTCGACATCGGCTTCTACCTCAAGCGTGCCCGGGTGGCCGAGGCGGCCTTCGGCACCGTGCGCTTCCACCGGGACCGCTACGCCGCGCTCTCGGGATACTGAAGGACCCGGCGGGGACCGCCGGCACGACACCGGATCGAGGGGAGGAGTGCATGGATCTCGCGTTCACCACCGAGGAGGAAGCGTTCCGCGAGGAGGTGCGCCACTTCTTCGCCACGGCGCTCACCGACGAGCTGCGCGAGGCCGGGCGCCTCATGACCAGCGTCTACTCCAGCAAGGCGCACGCCCTCGCCTGGCAGCGGATCCTCTTCGAGAAGGGCTGGCTCGTGCCCTCCTGGCCGGCGGAGTACGGCGGCACCGGCTGGAGCCTCACGCAGCGCTACATCTTCGCCTGCGAACGGGCCCGGGCCCGGCCGCCGGCGCTCTCGCCCATGGGCCTGTCCATGCTCGGCCCGGCGCTCCTCGGCTACGGCACGCCGGAACAGAAGGCCCACTACCTGCCGCGGATACTCCGCGGCGAGGACTACTGGTGCCAGGGCTACTCCGAGCCCCAGTCGGGCTCCGATCTCGCCTCGCTCCAGTGCTCGGCGGTCCGCGACGGCGACGACTTCGTCCTGAACGGCACCAAGATCTGGACCACCCACGCCCAGTACGCGACGCACATGTTCTGCCTCGTGCGCACGTCGAAGCAGGACCGGCCCCAGCGCGGCATCACCTTCCTGCTCCTGGACATGCGCGCGCCCGGCGTGACCGTGGATCCGATCCGCTTCGTCTCCGGGGCCGCGACCCAGGCGCAGGTGTTCTTCGAGGACGTGCGCGTGCCCGTCGAGAACGTCGTCGGGGACGTCGACGACGGCTGGACCGTGGCCAAGTACCTGCTCGAGTTCGAGCGCGGTGGCGGTGCCTACGCCCCGGGGCTCCTCGAGGCCATCGGCGACGCCCGCGCGCTCCTCGCGCGGGTGCCCGCCGTCGAGCGCGCGCCGGCGCAGGCCCGCCTCGACGCCCTCGAGGTGCGCGTGCACGCCCTCGAGATGGCCGAGCTCCAGTCGCTCGCCGAGACGGAGCGGACGGGGTCGCCCGGGCCCGGCTCCTCGGCGCTGAAGCTCCAGGGCACGGAGCTCTCCCAGGCGATCACGGAGATCGCCGTGGAGGCGATCGGCCCCTACGGCTTCCCCTACCAGCCCGAGGCCACGGAGGTCGGGCGGAACGCCGAGCCCGTGGGTCCCGAGGACGGGGTCACGGTGCTGCCCTTCTACCTGAACAACCGCGCCGCGACGATCTACGCGGGCTCGAGCGAGGTGCAGCGCAACATCCTGGCCAAGGCGGTGCTCGGTCTGTGAGCGACGCGCGCACCCGCCTCTGGCTCGTCCGCCACGGGCAGATCGAGGCGAACCGCACGGCGCACTGGCACGGCTGGACCGACAGCCCGCTCACGGACGAGGGCCGCCGGCAGGTGGAACGCACCGCGGCCTGGTTCCGGAGCGCCGCGCATCCCGTCACGACCATCTACACGAGTCCGCTGCAGCGCACCCACGACACGGCCCGGGGCATCGGCCGCGCCCTGGGACTCGAGCCGCAGCCCGTGACGGAACTGCGCGAATACGGCATCGGGGTCCTCGAAGGCACGCACTACCGCACGCTCGCGGACGAGCACCGCTTCTTCGAGCGGATCCGCGAGGACCGGCACTGGGCCCCGGAGGGGGGCGAATCGCTCCACGCGGTGGTCGAGCGCATGGGTGCGAGCCTCGCCGACTTCGTCCGTCGCCATCCGGGCGAGGACGTGGTGGTCGTGAGCCACGGCGCGGTCATGGCGCTCACGGTCGCGCACCTGCTCCACGCCGATCCCCTCGCCTGGGGCGACTACCACGTGCACAACTGCGCGGTCAGCGAGCTGTGGCTGGAGCCGGAACCGGGCCTCGGCCTCTTCAATCACACGGCCCATCTGGAGGGGGACGCATGAAGCGGGAGTTCTGCATCACGGAGACCGACGGCCACGTGCTCACGGTCACCATCGACCGGCCGGACGTCATGAACTCGCTGCATCCGCCGGCGAACGCCGAGCTCGGGGAGGTCTTCGACGAGTTCGCCGCCGACCCGGAGCTCTGGGTCGCCATCGTCACCGGTGCCGGCGACCGCGCCTTCAGCGCCGGCAACGACCTGAAGTACCAGGCGGCGGGCGGCGAACGGAAGCCCTTCCCGAGGGGCTTCGGCGGCCTCACCTCGCGCTTCGACCTCACGAAGCCGGTGATCGCGGCGGTGAACGGCGTCGCCATGGGGGGCGGCTTCGAGATCGCGCTCGCCTGCGACCTGATCATCGCGTCCGAGAAGGCGGTGTTCGCGCTCCCCGAGCCCCGCGTGGGCCTCGCGGCCCTGGCCGGCGGCCTGCACCGGCTGCCGCGGCAGATCGGCACGAAGCAGGCCATGGGCATGATCCTCACCGGCCGGCGCGTGTCCGCCGCGGAGGGTCAGGCGCTCGGCTTCGTCAACGAGGTGACCGCACCCGAGGCGCTCATGGACCGCGCCCGGGCCTGGGCCGCGCAGATCTGCGAATGCGCCCCGCTCTCGATCCGCGCGAGCAAGGAGGTCGCCTACGGCGGCCTGGCCCACGCGAGCCTCGAGGAGGCCATGGGCGCGCGCTACGACGGCGTGCGGGCGATGGTGGAGAGCGAGGACTTCGTCGAGGGCCCGAAGGCCTTCGCGGAGAAGCGTCCGCCGCAGTGGCGAGGGCGCTGACAGAAGGGGCACCGAGCCCCGGAGCGGGAGCCGCGCCGAGCGCGGTTCGGCCGGACGACCCGGGTGCGCGTCCGCGGGACGCGCACCCGAGCGGGCAGGTTCAGCGACGCGCCTGCTCGAAGAGGTCGAGCACCACGGCGACGGCCATGCACACGCGGTTCAGGACCAGCTCCTCGCCGTGCCGGGCCATCTCCTCGACGATCTCCTCCCGGGGGATCGCGATGTGCAGCGGGTCACTGGCCAGCTGGAACTGACCGGCGTAGGTGTTCACTGCGAGCTGCGGGCGGTCCATGTGCGTTTCCTCGCTACCGGGTCGGCGTGGGCCGACAGGGGTCTACGACCGGAACGATGCAGGCGCCGTGCCAGTATGCCGAATCGAGCACAACCAATTGATTGAAAAGAACTTTTTCCAGGAAACGGAGGGGGGCGGGGCCCGCCCGGCGGTGACCCTCGGGGTCAGTCCCGGCGTCCGGGCGGACCTTGCCCGTCAGCTCCCGCCGCGCTGCGGACCATGAGCACCCCGCCGCCGGAGCCCGGCCCGCGCGATGCGGAGGCCGCCTACGCCGAGGAGGTGGAGCGGAACCTCACCCGCAACTACCTCGCCCACCTGGCCCACGGCCTCCTCGGCCAGACCGGCTTCAGGCTCCTGAACGCACCGACCTTCCTGCCGGCCTACGTGATGATGCTCTCCGGCGGCTCCGATCTCGCCGTGGGGGCGATCCTCTCGCTGCAGGCCTTCGGGCAGGTGCTCACGCCCCTGATCGGCGCCAATCTCATCGAGCACCGGCGCCGCGTGCTGCCGGTGGGCTTCGTCACCGGCGGCCTCATGCGCGCCATGGTGCTGCTCATCGCCCTCGCGGGGCTCGTGCTGGAACCGCGACCGGCCCTCTTCGCCATCGGCGTGTTCATCCTCGCCTTCGGGCTCTTCATGGGCATGCAAGGAGTGATCTTCAACTTCCTGATGTCGAAGGTGATTCCCGTGAGCCGGCGAGGCCGTCTGACGGGACTGCGCAACTTCCTGGCGGGCATCACCTCGGCGGGGGTCGCCTGGTTCGGCGGCGAGGTGCTCCTCGGGGACACGCCGACGGTCGCCGGCTACTCCTGGACCTTCGTCATGGCCTTCGTGCTCACCTCCGTGGGGCTCGCGACGCTCGTCGTCGTGCGCGAGCCCGAGCCGCCCACGGTGCGCGTGCGCACGCCGCTCACGCGGCGCCTCGGGGAGATCCCCGCGCTGCTCCGGGAGGATCGGGCCTTCACCCGCTACGTGGTGGCCCGGGCCCTGGCCACCACGGGCCGCATGGCCGCGCCCTTCTACATCCTCTTCGCGGGGCGGGAGATCGGCCTGTCGGGGACCACCCTCGGCATCCTGACCGTGGCCTTCACGCTCTCGGGGACCTTCTCGAACCTGTTCTGGGGGGCGCTCGCGGACCGCTACGGCTTCCGCTCGGCGTTCCTCGGTTCCATCGTGCTGTGGATCGCCTCCACGATCCTGCTCATGGTGTCCTCCGGGCTCTGGTTCACGGCGCTCGTGTTCGTCGGCATCGGCGCGGCGTTCCAGGGCTTCCAGCACGCGTCCATGAACCTGACGCTCGAGTTCGGCCAGCGCGACGACCTGCCCATGCGCATCGCCCTCGCCAACACGGCCTCCGAGTTCGCCGGCACGGTGGGCCCCCTCCTCGGCGGTGCGCTCGCCACCGCCTTCGGCTACCCCTCCGTGTTCCACGCCTCCATCGCCTTCCTGGCAGTCGGTGGCGTACTCGTCCTGCGCTTCGTCCCGGAGCCCCGGGACGCGGTGCGCAGCGTGGCGGAAGCCCGCCGCTGAGACCCGCTCAGCGCGGCGCTCCCGGATCCTCCTCGAGCACCGTGGCCGCCAGCTCCGGGAAGTGCGTGCGGACGCAGCCGGGACAGATTCCGTGGGAGGGCCGGTAGGCGGAGTGGCGCCCAAGGAAGGCGAAGACGTCGTCCCAGTAGCCGTGGTCGTCGCGCACCCGTCCGCAGCCGTCGCACATGGGCACGAGCAGATCGAGCTGCCGGGCCCGCTCCAGGGAGGCCCGCTGCTCGCGCGCGACCTCGAAGCGCCGGCGCTGCTCGCCGTCCACGAGCGCCGAGCCCCAGGCGCCGACGACGTTGCCGAACAGCAGCGCGAGCACCACGTAGCCCCCGGGGACCGCCACCGTGGAAG
>JAZBPF010000179.1:0-6155 GCA_036351515.1 Pseudomonadales bacterium
CACGCAAGCACACCCGGCTCAGACCGGGACGATCCCATCCGGAGGAGCTGTATGTCGGAGAACACCCTGAAACTGATCAAGGACAACGACGTGAAGTGGGTCGACCTCCGCTTCACGGACCCGCGGGGCAAGGAACAGCACACGACCTTCCCGGCCGCCGTCATCGACGCCGAGTGGTTCGAGAACGGCGCCATGTTCGACGGCTCCTCCGTCGCCGGCTGGAAGGGCATCAACGAGTCCGACATGATCCTCATGCCCGACGACTCGACCGCGGTCCTCGACCCCTTCGCCGAGGACACGACGCTCCTGCTGCGCTGCGACGTCATCGAGCCGTCCACCATGCAGCCCTACGAGCGCGACCCGCGGAGCACGGCCAAGCGCGCCGAGGCCTACCTGACCGAAACCGGGGTGGGCGACGTGGCGTACTTCGGCCCCGAGGCCGAGTTCTTCGTCTTCGACGACGTTCGCTTCGACGTCACCATGGGCGGCGCCTTCTACAAGATCTCCGCCGAAGAGGCGGCCTGGGAGTCGGGCACCGAGTTCGAGGGTGGCAACCTCGGCCACCGGCCCCGCGTGAAGGGCGGCTACTTCCCGGTCCCGCCGGTCGACTCGTCCTTCGATCTGCGCAACGCCATGTGCGCGGCGATGCAGCAGATGGGCCTGACCATCGACGTGCACCACCACGAGGTGGCGACCGCCTGCCAGAACGAGATCGGCGTCAAGTTCAGCACCCTCGTGCGCAAGGCCGACGAGACGCAGATCTACAAGTACTGCGTGCACAACGTCGCCCACGCCTACGGCAAGACGGCCACCTTCATGCCCAAGCCGCTCGTCGGCGACAACGGCAGCGGCATGCACGTGCACCAGTCCATCGCCAAGGGCGGCACCAACCTGTTCCACGGCGACAAGTACGCGGGCCTGTCCGAGATGGCGCTGTACTACATCGGCGGCATCATCAAGCACGCCAAGGCCCTGAACGCCTTCACGAACGCCACCACGAACAGCTACAAGCGTCTCGTGCCGGGCTTCGAGGCGCCGGTGCTGCTGGCCTACTCGGCCCGGAACCGCTCCGCGTCGATCCGCATCCCCTACATCCAGGGCGGCAATCCGAAGGCCTACCGCATCGAGGTCCGCTTCCCGGACGCCTCGAGCAACCCATACCTCGCCTTCTCCGCGATGCTCATGGCCGGTCTCGACGGCATCAAGAACAAGATCCTGCCCGGCGACCCCATGGACAAGGACCTCTACGACCTTCCTCCGGAGGAACTCGAGGGCGTGCCGACCGTGGCCGCCTCCCTCGAGGAGGCGCTCGCGGCCCTCGATGCGGATCGCGAGTTCCTGAAGGCGGGCGGCGTGTTCACGGACGACCAGATCGACGCCTACATCGAACTGAAGATGGAGGAGGTGACGGCCCTGCGCATGTCCACCGCCCCCGTCGAGTTCCAGATGTACTACTCGGTCTGACCCGCAGGCCCCGGCCCCGCCGGGGCCTCGGGCCTCCGGGGAAGCCGCCGCCCGCCGGCGGCTTCCCCGATCCCCGGTACGATCCGCGCGGCCTGCTCCGCCCGCTCCCCGGCCGGCGCTGGACGGCCCGCCAGCTTCCGTTCAGCATCCGCGGTGCAAGCTCCGGCCTTCGCCCGCGAACGGGAGCGCTCCATGGCTCGAGTCCCCACGTCCCGCACGATCGTCCTCGGGATCCTGACCCTCCTGGTCCTGCCGGCCCTCGCCGCGCCGATCTACCGCACCCGCGACGAGAGCGGGAACCCCGTGTTCACGGACCGCCCCCAGGGCGCCGACGCGGAGCGGGTGGACGTCGCCCCGTCGACCTCCAACGTCTACCGCCTGCCCGAAGCGGTGCCCGCGACGGACCCCGGGACCCTGGGGGACGAGGAGCTCGGCACGCCCGAGGCCGACCCCGCGGCCACGCCCTCCTACACCGTGTTCGTCGAGCAACCGGGCGTCGAGGAAGCGGTGCGCGCCAACGGCGGCAACGTCACGGTGCTCGCGCGGGTGGAGCCGCAGCTCCGGGAGGGAGACCGCTTCGAGCTGCTCTGGGACGGCGAGCCCCGCGGGACCAGCCGCGACGGCAGCTTCCAGCTCGAGGCGGTGGACCGGGGCGAGCACCGGGTCGCGATCCGCGTCGTCGGCGCGGACGGCGCCGAGCTCGCCCGGAGCGACGCCGTCACCTTCTACGTCCTGCGCCGCTCGGTGCTCCTGCCGCCCGGTAACTGACGAGGCGCTCCCGGGGCGACCGCCGGCGGCGACGGCCCGAGGGGCCCCGACCGCGTCGCGAGGCCCCGGCGCGCGGTCACGGGGCCGCCACCGCCGCGCCCGCGCTCGCCGCGGTCCTCTCGCCCCGCCCGGCGGCCCCGGCATGCGTCCCGCGACGGCGGCCCTCCCGCGATCCCCTGATGAAGCGCACCGCGGCGCGCCCCCCGATGCGCCGCGGAGCCGCTCGGACACGGTCCTGTCGCCGCTGACGCACCGCCATGGTGCGCCCTGCCCCGAAGCGGTAGCCTCGAACTCCATGCCCGGGGCCTCGACCCGGTGCGCCCGCGACGGACCTGCGCCGCGCGGGACGGCTGCCAGCGCGACGTGGTCCCGACGCCTGCACCAGCAGCGGGCGCGGGGTACGCGAATGGTTCGGAACTTGCTTTGCTCCCCGGTCGGCGACGCCGGTAGAACCATGGACGCGCTCTACAGACACATCCTCGACCACCTGGGCACGGCCGTCGTCCTCGTCGACGGCGAGCTCCGCGTCGAGTTCATGAACCACGCCGCCGAGTTCCTCCTCGCGACCAGCGACGACCGCAGCCGCGGCGACCCGCTCTCCCAGGTGCTCCGGGGGGACGAGGGCTTCGAGGCGGACCTGACCGGGTCCCTGGCCTCCATGCAGCCCTTCACCATGCGTCAGGTGGCGCTCCACGCGGCGGCCTCGAAGCAGGACATCGTGGTGGACCTCACGGTCACCCCACTCGCCGATTGCGACCACCACGGGCTCCTGATCGAGATGCAGCCGCTGGAACGGCAGCTGCGCATCAACCGGGACGAGGCGCAGCTGCGGATCCAGCAGACCACCCGCCAGCTCGTCCGCGGCCTCGCCCACGAGATCAAGAACCCCCTCGGCGGCATCCGCGGCGCCGCCCAGCTCCTCGCCCGGGAGCTGCGCGAACCGGCCATGAAGGACTACACGGACATCGTCATCGAGGAGGCGGACCGGCTCCGGAACCTCGTCGACCGCATGCTCGGGCCGAACCAGCTCCCGCGCCTGGAACGCACGAACATCCACCGGCTCGTGGAGCGCGTCCGCCAGCTCGTGGAAGCGGAACACCCGGGCGCGCTCCGCATCGTCCGCGACTACGACCCGTCGATCCCCGACGTGCTCTGCGACGCCGAACAGGTGGTCCAGGCGCTGCTCAACGTCGTGCAGAACGCCGTGCAGGCCCTGGAGGACGTCGACGACGCCACGATCACCCTGCGCACGCGCACGCTCCGCCAGTACACGATCCACAACGAGCGCCACCGGCTCGTGGTCCGCCTCGACGTGGTCGACAACGGGCCCGGCATCGCGCCCGAGCTCGTCGACCGCATGTTCTACCCGATGATCAGCGGGCGGCCGGGCGGCACCGGGCTCGGCCTGTCCATCGCCCAGTCCATCGTCTCCCAGCACGGCGGTCTCATGGAGTGCGAGAGCCGGCCCGGCGAGACCCGATTCACCCTCTTGCTGCCACTGGAGCCTAGCGATGAAGCAGCGTGATCACGTCTGGGTCATCGACGACGACCGTTCGATCCGCTGGGTCCTCGAGCGGGCCCTGGAACAGGAGGGCATCGAGGCGCGCTGCTTCGAGAGCGGGGGCGGCATCCTCCAGCGGCTCGCGACCGAGCGCCCGGACGCGATCGTCAGCGACATCCGCATGCCGGGGCTCGACGGGCTCGAACTCCTCGAGCGCCTGAACCAGGAGCACCCGGACGTGCCGGTCATCATCATGACCGCGCACTCGGATCTCGACAGTGCGGTGTCGTCCTACCAGCGCGGCGCCTTCGAGTACCTGCCCAAGCCCTTCGACGTGGACGAGGCGGTCGCCGTGGTGAAGCGGGCCGTCGCCCACGCCCACGAGCAGCGCGCCGCCGTGCAGACCGTGGCCGAGGTGCCGGCACCGGAGATCATCGGTCACGCACCGGCCATGCAGGAGGTCTTCCGCGCCATCGGCCGCCTCTCGAACTCGAACATCACGGTGCTCATCAACGGCGAATCGGGCACCGGCAAGGAGCTGGTGGCCCGGGCCCTGCACCGGCACTCGCCGCGCGGGGCGGGGCCCTTCATCGCCCTGAACATGGCCGCCATCCCGCACGAGCTCATCGAGTCCGAACTCTTCGGCCACGAGAAGGGGGCCTTCACGGGGGCCACGGCGCAGCGCCAGGGCCGCTTCGAGCAGGCCGACGGGGGCACGCTGTTCCTCGACGAGATCGGCGACATGCCGCCGGACACGCAGACGCGGCTGCTGCGCGTGCTCGCCGACGGCGAGTTCTACCGGGTGGGCGGCCACGCCTCGATCAAGGTGGACGTGCGCATCATCGCCGCCACGCACCAGAACCTCGAGGACCTCGTCTCGGCCGGGCGCTTCCGCGAGGACCTCTTCCATCGCCTGAACGTGATCCGCGTGCACCTGCCGCGGCTCGCGGAGCGGCGCGGGGACATCCCCCTGCTGGCGCGGCACTTCCTCGCCGCCGCCGCGCGGGAACTGGGGGGCGAGCCCAAGGTGCTGCGCCCGGAGACCGAGGAGTACATCGCGCACCTCGACTGGCCCGGCAACGTGCGCCAGCTCGAGAACACCTGTCGCTGGCTCACGGTCATGGCGTCGGGACGGGAGGTGCACGTCGGCGACCTGCCGCCGGAGCTGCGCCGTGGCGACGCCGCCGCCCAGCAGACCACGAACTGGGAGGGCGCCCTGCGCGCCTGGGCAGATCAGGAACTCGCCCGCTTCCGGCCGGACCGGAGCACGCCGCTCCTCGAAGTGGCCGTGCCGAAGTTCGAGCGGGTGCTCATCGAGACGGCGCTCAAGCACACGGGCGGTCGCCGCCGCGACGCGTCCCTGCTCCTCGGCTGGGGGCGCAACACGCTCACCCGGAAGATCAAGGAGCTGGGCATGAACGGCGGCGACGACGACGAGGAGGACGACGAGGAGGACTGAGCGTCCGCGCACGCACCGGTCGCGTGCGGCAGGGCCGGAACCGTCCGCGCGCCGCCCGGGGGTCGGGTGCATCTGCCCGCCGCAGGCTCCAGAATCGGGAGCCGTCGTCCGGGGAGGGATGCGTCATGATCGATCGCCACGCCGCGCGGGCCGCCGTCGCCTGCGGCCTCGTCCTCACGCTCGCCGCCTGTGGCGAGCCCGCGCCCCCGGCGGAGCCCGCCGCCTCGAACGGGGACGCCCGCCCCGCGTCGTCCTGGCGACGGGAGACCCTGGTCCCGCCGGGACCCTTCCACGGCATCCACGGACTGGCCTTCGACCGCGACGGTCGGCTCCTCGCCGGCAGCGTGGTCGGCGCCGCGATCTACGAGGTGGATCCCGACACCGGTGAGGTCGAGCTGTTCCGCGGACCACCGGGCGGCATGGCCGACGACATCGCCGTGGCGCCGGACGGAACCCTCGCCTGGACCGGCTTCCTCACCGGCGAGGTGCGCGTGCAGCCGCCCGACGGCGAGGTCCGCGTCGTCGCCGAGGGGCTCCCCGGCGCGAACTCCCTCGCCTTCACGGAGGACGGCCGGCTCTTCTTCACGCAGGTGTTCCTCGGCGACGCCCTCTACGAGGCGGATCCCACGGGCGCCGAGCCGCCGCGGCTCCTGCTGCAGGACATGGGGGGCCTGAACGGCTTCGACTTCGGCCCCGACGGACACCTCTACGGCCCCCTCTGGTTCCGCGGCGCCATCGCCCGCGTGGACGTCGACGCCGCCACGCTCGAGGTGGTCGCCGAGGGCTTCGCGATCCCGGCCGCCGTGAACTTCGATTCGACCGGGCAGCTCTGGGCCGTGGACACGCAGCGCGGCGAACTCCTGCGCGTCGACCTCGAGGGCGGCGAGCACGAGGTGGTGGCCACCGTGGCGCCGGCGATCGACAACCTCGCCATCGCCCCGGACGACAGCGTCTTCCTCAGCA
>JAZBPF010000180.1:0-12510 GCA_036351515.1 Pseudomonadales bacterium
ATCGCACTAAAAACAGTATTGCCAGTAACGCCACTTCCGTGCACAGTCCGCCCATGAACGACTCCACCCCCACCCTCACGCTCGAGGAACTCCTCGAGCGCACCAACCGGGAACTCCGCCGCTGGCTCCCCGAGGGCACCCCGGCGGCCCCCTTCACCGAGCGGACCCTGCGCTACTACGTCTCGCAGGGCCTGCTCCCGAAGCTGGGGACCCGCGGGCCGGGGGCGCGCTATCCGGAGTCGTTCCTCTGGCGCCTGCTCTTCATCCGGCGCCTGCAACGGGAACGCTCGCTGACCCTCGAGCAGGTGCGGCAGGCGATGGAACGGGTGACGCCGGAGACGATGGCCCGGGTCGTGCGGGGGGAGGACGGGCTCGAGATCGCCCGCCCCGCCGACCTCGACGCCGACGCGCTTCGTTCCCGCGTCGAGACCGGAGAAGAGATCGTGCCCCTCACCGCCACCGACGAACTGATGGCGCACCGTGAATCCCGCGGCCCGGCGTCCCCCGACGACGCCGCGGACTACCTGGCGCGCATGCGCCATCGCTTCGGCCCCAGCGCGAGCCGCGTGCCGCGCTCCCGCGGGACCGAACAGACGCCCTGGCAGCCGGTCTGGCGCGACGGACGCGCCGAGATCCGCATCCAGGGCGAGCTCACCGACGCCCAGCGCCGCCAGATCGAGAACCTCGGCGCGCTCCTGAAGAGCATCCTGGAGGACTGACCCATGACCGACACGGAACGTCTGCACCTCACCTCCCGCTGGGACCTCGGCCTCGTCCCCGCCGGCGAGTCCGTCGACCGCGGCCTGCTCGTCGAACTGAAGGCGCCCACGGCCATCGCGGCGTCTACCCGGCGCCCCGTGAACCTCGTGCTCGTCCTCGACCGCTCCGGCTCCATGGGCGGCGGCCCCATGGCGGCCGTGATCGAGGCGGCCTGCGGCGTCATCGGCGCCATGGACGAGCGCGACCGCCTCGCCGTCGTGTGCTTCGACCAGGAAGTCGACGTGCTCGCGCCCCCGCGGCGCATGCGCCCGGACGCCCGCGACGCGGCGCGCGCCGCCGTCCGCACCCTCGAGGCCCGCGGCAGCACCGACCTCGCCGGCGGCTGGTTCCAGGGCGCCGAATGCGCGAGCGCCATGCTCGCGGACGCCGCGGAACGCCACGCCCACGTGGTGGTGCTCTCCGACGGCCAGGCCAACCAAGGCCTGCAGAACCCCGATCAACTCGCCGAGCACGCCGCGGCCCTCGCCGCGCGGGGGGTGACCACCTCCGCGGTCGGCGTCGGCCGGAACTACTCCGCCAGCCAGCTCGAGGCCCTCGCCCGCGGCGGGGAAGGGCGCCTGAACCACTGCGACCACGGCGAGGACATCGTCGACGTGATCCTCGGGGAGCTCATGGACGAGCGCGAGACCGTGGCGCAGCAGCTCACGCTCCGGGCCCCGGCCGGTCTCGAGCTCACGCTGCTCTCCGCGCTCCCGCACGAGGCGACGCCCGGCGGCCTGCGCATCCGCCTCGGCAACCTCCGGGCCGGCGCCGAACGCTCCGTGGCCCTGCTCGCCACCACCGAGGCGCCCGCGCTCGGCGAACACCTCCCCATCGCGCTGGAGGCCCGCTGGACCGACCCGGAGACCGGCCGCACCGAGGCCGCGGAAGCCCCGGCGGCGACCCTGCGCTGCGCCCCCGAGGCCGACGTGGACGCCGCCCCGCGCGACCTCGAGGTGGCCGATCGGATCCTCGACCTGTGGGAGGCCTCCCTGGCCTACCAGGGCACCCGGATGCACGCCGCGGCGCGCTACGACGAGGCGTCGTCTATAGTGAAGAGTGCCGAGGAACGGATCGACCGTTTCGCCCAGGGCACGACGCGCGTGCGGCAGCGCCGACAGGAGCGGGCCGCTCTCAGTCGAGTCCTCGCGAGCGCCGACTGGGACGCTGCGGAATCGCGGACCACGATGGACGTGTCGCGCAAGGCGCTGCGGCAGGATCTGGATCGGCGGCGGGATCAGAAGGGGACGTGGCGGGATCGGCTCTGACTCAGGCGGTTCGCACGTCCAGGGCTGAACTCGCGTCCCTGGACGTTGTAGAGTGCTGGACGCAGGGGCTTGGGCGCTATAGTCGACTAGTCCAAGAGGCAGTCGTTGCCATCTGCGGGCTGCGCGCTTCACGCGTCCGAGGCGAGCTCGTCCCCAAGGTCCTCCGCAATTTCCCGAAACTGCTTAAGCGCGGCCTCTAGGTCTTCCACGATCTCTGCCGCTATGACGCCCGGATCGGGAAGGTTGTCCGACTCAGATAGTGCTTCGTCCCGAAGCCAGAAAATATCGAGACTCGTCTTGTCCCGTGCAGTGAGCTCGTCGTAGTCGTACGCGCGCCAGCGACCGTCCGGATTGTCATCGCTCCAGGTCGCGTTTCGATTGTGACGATTCCCTGGATTGTAGAGGGCTACGAACTCGTCGAGATCCGCGCGCGTGAGCGGGTTTGTCTTGAGCGTGAAGTGCTTGTTGGTGCGGAGATCATAGATCCAGAGCTTCCGCGTCCAGGGGGTCTCGCTCGCGGGCTTCCGATCGAAGAAGAGCACGTTTGCCTTCACGCCTTGGGCGTAGAACAGCCCGGTCGGTAGTCGGAGGAGCGTGTGCACGTCGCACTCCTGCAGAAGCCTGCGGCGCACGGTCTCGCCGGCGCCGCCCTCGAACAGCACGTTGTCCGGCACGACCACGGCCGCACGGCCATTGATCTTCAGCATCGTCTTGATGTGCTGCACGAAGTTGAGCTGCTTGTTCGAGGTTGTGGCCCAGAAGTCGTCGCGCTCGATCGTGTCGCGTTCCTTCGTCACCTTGCCGCCCTCGCCGACGATGGTGGTGCTGCTCTTCTTGCCGAAGGGCGGGTTCGCGAGGATGACGTCGAAGCGGTCCCCGGGGTCCGCCGCGAGCGCGTCCGAGAGGACAATGGGTTCGTGCTCCTGGTCGCCGATGCCATGCAGCAGCAGATTCATGGCGCACAAGCGCGCTGTGCTCTGCACCAGTTCCCAGCCCTTGAAGGTCCCGGAACGCAAGGCGCGCTTCTGCTGCTTGGTCATGTTCGGGTAGTGGTCGATCAGGTACTGATGCGCGGCGAGGAGAAAGCCCCCGGTACCACAGGCCGGGTCGGCGATGGTCTCTTCGGGCTCTGGCGCCACGGCCTCGACCATCGCCTGGATGAGGGCCCGCGGCGTGAAGTACTGGCCCGCACCGGACTTGGTGTCCTGGGCGTTCTTCTCGAGGAGGCCCTCGTAGGCGTCGCCCTTCACGTCGGCGCTCATGCCGAGCCAGTTCTCCTTGTTGATTAGGTCGACGAGGAGGCGGCGCAGCTTGGCCGGGTCCTGGAACTTGTTCTGGGCCTTGCCGAAGATCAGGCCGAGCAGGCCCTTGGCCTTGCCGAGCTGTTCCAGCACGTGGCGGTAGTGGTCGAAGAGGGCGTCGCCGTCGCGCTGGAGCAGGCTCGGCCAGTCGTAGCCCTCGGGGATCACGGAGGGTTCGCCGTAGGGCGGGCGCGTGCGCTCGTCCGCCATCTTCAGGAACAGCAGGTAGGTGAGCTGTTCGACGTAGTCGCCGTAGGACATGCCGTCGTCGCGCAGGACGTGGCAGTAGTTCCAGAGCTTGTTGGTGATGTCCGCGGGGCTCATGGCTCGGGGTTCCCTGCATCGGCGGCGATGTACGCCTGGCCGGGGTGGTTCGGCTGGTTCGGGTAGCGGGCCTGGAGCAGGCCCTCCCTCAGCATCGGTGCAACGTAGTGGTTGCGAACACTGTCCGGGCTTCTGTTCAACAGATCGGCCAATGCTCGGAGCTCGAGGGCGCGCCCCGAACACAGCGCCAGGATCGTCTGTCGCACTAACTCCTTGTTCGCGCGACCCTTTTCCCGGACGGGCGCGGCGATCGTGGCGAGATCTGCGTAATGTTCGGAGCTCGGCCCGTAATGTTCGGAGCTCGAGCTGTAATGTTCGGAGTCTGCGTCCGAATGCTCGGACCTCGTGCTGTTCTGTTCGATGCCCGGCCCGCCGACGGGGCTTGCCTCTGGAGCGGGGCCGGAGCCGGCAGATGCGAACAGCTGTCCGCTCGGCGCATGGTCCGGCAGGCGATAGCGCGTACCGCGCGCTTGTCCGCTCTGCCGAAGCCAGCCCTGCTGCACCAGTGACTTCAGATGCGCGCCGATGTCGCGCGCGTGTGCCTGGCAGTAGGACTGGACGTCGGCGTTGCCTATCTCGCCGAAGCGGTGGGCGAGCTGCAGGATGATCCGGTCCAGCTCACGCAGGTCACCGTAGGCGTCACCGACGATGGCCCGGAGCTCACGCTCGACGTCTTCGGGAACGAGGCTTGCGAGCGGCAGCTTGAGCGTCGTCAGCTCACGATCCGGCGCCTCGGTGATGAGCGGCCGCAGCCATTCCTGCTCGTGCCAGGCGCGAAGGATCTTCGGGATGCCCGAGCCCGCCTTCTCGCCGAGGCCGAGGAGCTGAAACATCTTCTGGAGGCTCGGATTGCGTGGATCGCTGACACCGCCGTCGTAAAGGTGCTCCAGCGGTACCCGCAGCCGCCCTGCATTACGGAACAGGTAGCCGTCCGGCGTTCGACGGACGAGCACGCCGGGTGACTCCTCGTGATCGGCATGCACGAGCGTGTTCACGAGCGCCTCGCGCAGCGCCTCGTGCACGTGCGTCTCGCCGAGGCGAACGCCGTCGCGATCGAGGCGGAAGGGCACGTCGAGCCCGTCCACGAGCCGCGGATACACGCGGTAGTAGAAGTTGAAGAGGTTCGGCTGCCAGCGCCCGTCTAGCGTGACTCGGTACTGCCAGCGCTCCTCCGGGTCGTCCGTGTCCTTCTCCTGATAGTCGAGCTGGAAGCGTGGCAGCGCGTCGAGAAGGCTGCGCTCCCGGCCGAACATGAGCAGGCCGGCAAGCGTCAGCCCTTCGTCGCCGGTCGCGCGATCGCGTCGCCAGCCGCCGAGCTGCGTGAGCAGGCCGAGATCGTCCTGCGCGAGGAAGGGGTGGTCGGGCTCGCGGGAGCGGAAGCGCTGGCGGAAGGCTTCGAGCGTCTCGGCGTCGAGATCGTCGACACCGAAGTGCGGCAGGATGCGGCTGTCCTGCGGCTCGTCCGAGGCGTCGCGGAACATGCGGCGCACCTCGGGTTCGGTGCAGCGGTAGTCGCCTTCGTGGTTGCGCTTGTAGGTGCCCGTGAACGGATTGCCGCCGATGAAGACGGGGCGCTGGGTGCGGCTCGCGGCAGGGACCGCGATGACGATCACCTTGCGACCGCCGACGTCGTGCACGGTGACGTCGGCGTCGTTGCAGAGCGGTTTGCTCAGGCGCTGTAGGTTGTTGTGGCCGTCCCAGAAGACCTTGAGGAGGGCTGCCGGGTCGCCGACGCCGGCGATCTCGAACTGCCGGCCGGCCTTCTCGCGGACGCCGAGGACCAGATGCCCGCCGGCGCTATTGGCGAAGGCGGAAACGGATCGCCACGCGTCGGTCGGAAAGCCGCCTTGGGCCAGCTTGAACTCGATGTCCTGGCTCTCGCCGAGGTCCAGGCATTCGAGGAGTTCATCGGGGGTCATGGGCTGGTGCGGTACTCGGTAGCCGGCGCGGCGACCATGTCGATTTGCGGTTGCTCCACAGGGGGAACTTCTTGCGCGCTCGTGTCGTCGAGCAGCCTCCCGGAGAACGCGGCAGCGAGGATCGATTGGCGGAGCCGCTGGGCGCGGTCGAGATTGAGATTCACTTGTGCATCGGCGCTTTCGATCAGAGAGAGCTGTCGCCCAAGCTCACTGACGATTGCCGCCTGCTCTTGTGCTGATGGAAGCGGGACTCGAATCGCGCGAATCAGTGACAGGTTTAGATTGGGCTGAACTCCTCCCGCTGATGCCTTTCTCGTCTCTTCGTATTGCATCCCCAGGAACAGCTTCAGGTAGGGCTGCACTTCGTCGTCGACCAGCAGGGCAGCCAATGCTTGATTGGTCGCGGCCGCTATGCGTAGCTCAGTACACTTGCCTCGAGTTCTGCCCTCCCCGTACATAGCGATCAGAAGCGTTCCAGCTGGATAGACAGTCAAGTTCGTTTCGGCAAGTGCAGCGTCGGTGACAAACTCCGATGCACTATCAACGAACGGCCTGTTTGCGGCGCCACTCGTTACCCACGGAATCTCTCCGCCGAAGTACCTCGCCTCGCTTCTCTTGGGCGTTGCGCCCGTGCCGACCTCGGCGAGCTGATCGACCGAAGACCAAGTCCACCCAGGTGGCAGTTCACTTGGGGCTTCTGCCTTGGGTCCTTTGGGTGTCTTGTACCTGCTCTTCCATGTCTCGTTCGTAGGCGCTTTTCCCTTGGCATTCATCTTCGCGAGTTCGGCTTCTTCCCACTTCGCGCGGCGCTCGGCGAGGATGCGGTCGAGGAGTTCGCTGGCCGGTTCGACGTCGGGGTGGGCCTTGCGCCAGTCCTGGGTGAGCTTGCCTTCGACGGCGGCCTTGAGGACGGCGGCCTTGTAGCGCTCGAGGTTGACCTTCACGCGCTGGAGGTTCGCGACGGCTTCGTCGAGGCGGGAGAATTGCTTCTCGACCTCGGCCACTATGCGTTGCTGCTGGCCCAGGGGCGCCAGCGGGATCCGGCAGTCTTTGAAGTATTGCGCTGGGACACGGCGCTGACCCACGGCACCAGTCATATGCCGTTCTGCGTCGGCGCGAATCTGCTGGCTGGATACGAAGTAGTAGAGATATGCGCTCGTCACCTCTGTGCCGGGGCGAAGAACGTGAAACTCGGTCGAGCCGAAACCGTAGCCGTTCTCGACGGCCGGAACGACGGCCATCTTTCCGTTCTCCATGCACGGTGTGATCTTCGCGAAAAGTACGTCGCCTTCACGAAAGCCCGTATAGCCCTTCTTGACCTCGGCGAAAGGCCTGGTTTCGCTCACGTCTATCCGGCCATCTCCAGCGCCGACGGCAGGCATAGGGACGAAAGCTACCGGTAGATCGTCCCCGATCTCCCGTTTGTCTGTGCATGGATTGATCACAGCGATCTCGGATATCGCGCGCAGCGTCCAGCCCGGCGGAAGTGCATCCCCCAATCCATCCATACTCACGCTGCGAGCTTCTCATTGAGCTGGTCGATCATCGTTTGCAGGTTGTCACCGAATAGCTGATACACCTTCCCAAGTCCGCCCTCCTGCGAGAATGGTGCGTACTCGAAGTCCTCTGTCTCGATCCCCAGATTCGCCGCGATGTGGTCCCGGATCATCTCCAGCCAGCGACGCTGCTCCGCACTGAACACCTCTCCGTTCTGCTCCTGACTTGTTATCCACGCGTCGAAGTTCACCTGCACGCGCTCCGGGAACGGCACCAGCTCGTTGTCCTGATGCAGTGCGAAGCGCACTAGGGAGACGAGGTCCGTGAGGATGCGCCGGCCGCCCGCACCCTTCACGCGGCTCGCGTCGAGCGCCGCGTAGGCCTGCCAGAGCTGTGATTCGTTCCAGAGGTAGGGCGGCGCCTGGATCTGCTCGGCAAGGGCCTTCACGTCCTCGAAGTCGAGGCGTGCTCGGTAGGGCTGGTTGTAGAGCACCTGCAGGGCCGTGATCTCGTCCTTGTGTGCCTCGATGAACTGCTCGAAGGACTGGACGATGCCCTTCGCGCGCTCGGTGGCATCGGCGCTGAAGCCCGCCTCGATCACCTCGTCCTGGCTGACGTGGTCGATGGTGATCTCGTTCTTCCGCTTCACGTCGACCAGCAGCTCGCGCAGCTTCGGGTCGTGGAGCGGCTGCACGGCCTGCTGGATGACCTTGCTTCGCGCGGCATGCAGGGCCTGGTCGCTCACGGGCGCGTCGCTGTCCAGCGGCAGGCCGAGATCGAGCTTTGCCTGTTCGAGGTGCCGGTCGGGGTCGACGGCGAGGACGAGTTGGCGGCTCAGGTCCTTCACGCCGAGGCCGCCCGAGAGCTCGCGCACCTTCGCGTCGTCCTCGGCGGAGAGGTGGTGCTCCATGCGGGCGAGGCGGCTCGCGACGGAGGTGAGCACGGGCTCCTCCGTGTTGCCGAAGCTCACGGCCTGCAGCAACTTCTCGAAGCTGACGGACTTCTTCTGGTCGAGCGGCCGGGAGTCGGTCTTGTCCTGCTCGCACACGCCCACGGCGTCGACGATGACGAAGTGGTCCTTACCCTCGGCGTCCGGGGTCACGGCCTTCAGGTCGTCGGGCCGGATCACGCGCACCCCCCGGCCCTTCATCTGCTCGAAGAAGGAGCGTGATTTCACGGTGCGCATGAACACCACGATCTCCACGGGCTTGATGTCCGTGCCCGTGGCGATCATGTCCACGGTCACTGCGATGCGCGGGAAGTAGCTGTTGCGGAAGGCCTTGATGAGTTCCTGCGGCGTGGCACCGGCGGTCCGGTAGGTGATCTTCTGCGCGAAGTCGTTCCCCTTGCCGAACTCCTCGCGCAGGATCTCAACGATATTCTCCGCGTGATTGTCGTCCTTGGCGAAGAAGAGGGTCTTCGGCACCTCGGTGCGGCCGGGGTAGATCTCCGTGAACAGCTTGTCGCGGAAGGCGCGCACCACGGTACGGATCTGGTCAGGCGCGACTACGTCTCGATCGAGCTGTCGGGCCTCGAACTCCAGATCCTCGTCCAGCTTGTGCCAACGCCGCTCGCGTGTCTCCCGGTCCTGCTGCTCCACGTAGTAGCCGGCCTCGACCTTTGAGCCCTGCTCGGTGATCTCCGTGCGGATGCGGTAGACGTCGTAGTTCACGTTCACGCCGTCCGCCACGGCCTGCTCGTGCGGGTACTCCATCACGAGGTTCTGGTTGAAGAAGCCGAAGGTCTGCTTGTTCGGCGTGGCGGTGAGGCCGATGAGGTAGGCGTCGAAGTACTCGAGCACCTGTGCCCAGAGGTTGTAGATGGAGCGGTGGCACTCGTCGGTGACGATCACGTCGAAGGTCTCGATGGGAATCGCCGGGTTGTACTCGATGGGCGGCTGCTGCTTGAACAGGCCCTCGAGGCCCTGCACGGACGCTTCCTCATCCGCCTCCGCCAGATCCTTCCCCTTGAGCATCGAGTACATGCGCTGGATGGTGCAGATGCAGACCCGCGCCGTGGTGTCGAGCGCGCTGCTGGTCAGGCGCTGGACGATGTACTCCTCGCTGAACTTGAAGTTGTTGTAAGGCGAGACGTACTGCTGGAACTCCTTGAGCGTCTGCTCGCCCAGATTGCCTCGGTCGACGAGGAACAGGACGCGGCGGGCGCCTGCGAAGCGCAGGAGGCGGTAGATGAAGCTGATCGCGGTGAAGGTCTTGCCGGAGCCGGTGGCCATCTGAATGAGCGCCCGAGGCCGGTTCTCTCTGAGCGAGTGCTCCAGGTTTCGGATCGCCTTGATCTGTGCAGGCCACAAGCCTTCCTCGATCAACTCGGGCATGTGCTGAAGGCGGGATAGAAATGCCTCCGGATGAGCGGCATCGGCGGTCTGGCCGGGTTTGGCTCCGAGGAGATCCCCCAGATGATCCGGCGTGTGGAAGGCGAATACGGGACGCGCCCGCGGCGCTGGATCGAGTCCGTTCGTAAAGCGCGTCTCGATCCCCGTGGATTGATACGAAAAGGGTAGGGGGCTGCTCCAGCGGGGCAGGCCCTCCGGTAGGCCTTTGGTGTACCTCTCGGACTGGGTCTCGACGCCGCTAAGCGTAGAACCCGCCTTCTTGGCCTCAAGGACCCCGGCAGCCGCGCCATCGATGTACAAGAGGTAGTCCGCGAAGCCGTAGCCTGGGAGCGAAAACTCTCGGATTGCCACTCCCCGCGCGGCGTACAGATTGACGGATGCGGCGTCTTGGACAGACCAGCCAGCCGCCGTCAAGAGTTCATCGATCTTCGCTCTAGCCTCTTGTTCTGGCTGGGACATGGTTCTCAGGCCGCATCCTTGCGTGATCGTGAATGGATCGCCTGCTGGGCGATGACCCCCTTGGGGTGGGTGCGCCTATAGAACACGCGTGACTATCCGCCAACGCGTGATTCCTTAAAAATCATTTCTCGATGGTAGTCCAGGTATCGCTTCTGTCCATGGGAGAAAACCCCGGCGGAGAATGGGTTGCCGGTGGGAACGCCCATACGGGCGAGAGCGCTCTGGTCTGCGACAGGGCTTATCAGCAGACGCCCGTTGTCCTCGAACGAAATGAAGCCCTTGTCGAATAGATGATCGATGGAGGGCGTGAGTGCGAGGCCGTTCTCGCCGTCGAGGCGCTCGTCGTTGTTGGCGACTCTCCAGGGTTTGCAGTGGCTCGCGACCAGGTGGATCTGGCGTTCGACGCCAGTGATTCTGCAGCGACGTTCGCGCTCGAGCACACGCTGGCGGAACACTCCCTGGCCCATCCGCGCGGAGATGAGCCGGTGACGCTCAGTCTCCGAAAGGCTAGAGGCGGTAGCGATCTGCTTCTCGATCTCCTCCTCCCACTCGTGCAGCGCGGCCGGCGCCTCGTCGGTCCAGGGTTCGTTCGCTCGGTCGGCATCAAGGAGCTGCAGGCCGAGGTTCGGTCCGGCAAGGCCTTCGAGCAGCGTTCCCAGCTGAGGGCTCAGGAGCGTGAGGTAGAGGTTCTGCTGTCCCAGGCCTTTGACCGACAGCGGCGAGTACTTCTCAGGAAGGAGCGGCCGGATGGCCTCGATGTGCTCCCGAGGATGAATCGGTTCGTCTAGCGCGACGAAGTCGACGTCAACCCGCCAACCCACATCGGACCAATTCTCACCGGCCTTCCCGAACTCGGCCGGCTTTGGGAAGTCGTAGGCGAAGCTCGTCGCTCGGCCGATCGCTCCGACTTGCGCGTGCGCATACGAGAACACGACATCGCCAGGTGCGACTTCTCGCATGAATTCGTAGAACGGGTTCCTGCGTCCGTTTCGACTTCGCTTGGGCGACCAGATGTAGTTCCCGCCGCGCTCCTGCGTGACGGTCTGCTTATGATTGACCCACCAGTAGCGCGGCATGGCTAGGGCGAGATCGGCCAATACAGGCGCCCGAGTGGAAGCAGGGCTCGCGCCTCGGAGTCGAAGGTCTCGTAGTGATCGACGATGGAGGCAACGAGCTGCTCGAAGTCCATGAGCGTAAGGGGAATCGACGCGCGCTCTGCTTCGTAGCGGGCGTCTTTCGTGAAGCCCCCAGTGCTGACGTAAAGCCCTTTGTCGTCAGGGTGGCGTCCGCCGAGGAACGAGCGAATGTCCTGGGCGCCCATTTGTGAGCGGGTGCGGTGTTTGCATTCGACGACGACTCTCGGAGGTTCGAACCCCAGTCCGTCCGGCGATGCAACGATATCGACGCCCCGATCTGGGCCCTTCGGCGTCACCCGGGTCTTGTATCCCATCGCGCGCAGAAGGCCCGCTACCAGCCGCTCGAATTCGTCAGGATCAAGCTTAGTGATTCGGTCCTTGATCTGTTCGTAGGCGCTTTCTCGGATGGACTCGTACGTAGGTTGCTCGTCGCCGCCACCACCACCTTCGCCGCCTCCCGTCTCCCTGCCGAGTAGCTCAGCAGCCGCAGGCTCTGTCACCGCGAAGAGCGTGGAGATCGCTCCAAGGGTGTTGCGCGCGCTCGACGACAAGTCGTCTCGGTTGACCTGGCGAATCCATTTCACGCTGCGCTGGCGAGGAAGCCGTTCGATGACGTCTGGGGCCCACCGCGGCTCGGACGTGATCCTACCGACATGGTAGATCCGGCTTCGCGGGTCGTAAGTGACTACATTGTCTCCGGTCTTCATCTCGGTGAGGAATCTAAAGACCTGGCCGGCTGATGCAGAGAGCTGGAAGCGATTCCCGTTATCCGCATCGCCGCCGCGGAAGTGCTTCAGCACGGCATCTCGCGAGGAGCCGCCTGGAATCTCCCCTGCTTCGGCCCAACCGATGGCGATGATGGAGCGCTCCATGAAGTCGTCGATGTACTCCGCGCCTCGTCCCGAGCGGACCATCCACATCGCCACCGCGCTCTCCTCTAGATCTCCGTCGTATTGTCTTCGGAGAACAGTGGCCTACGACCTGTAGAGATGACAAGCCACGAAGCGCTCGTGTGGGCTTCTCTGGTCGAGCATGGGGATAAGCGGTGGCGTTTCCCGCCGACACACCTCCATCACCTCCGGACACCGCCCCGCGAACCGACACCCCGGCTGCACATTCACCGGCGACGGAATCTCGCCCTTCAGCGTCTCGTGCGCATGGCTGCGCTCGTACTCCGGATCGGGCTCCGGGTTCGAGTCGATGAGCAGGCGCGTGTAGGGATGCTTCGGGCGGAAGAAGACGTCGTCGGCGGGGCCGATCTCCACCAGGCTGCCCAGGTACATCACGGCCATGCGGTCCGAGACGTAGCGGACCATGGAGAGGTCGTGGGCGATGAAGAGCAGGGTGAGGCCGAGGCGCTCCTTGAGCTCCGCGAGCAGGTTGATCACCTGCGCCTGCACGGAGACGTCCAGCGCCGAGATGGGCTCGTCGCACACCACGAACTCGGGCTCCAGGATCAGCGCCCGGGCGATGCCGATGCGCTGGCGCTGGCCG
>JAZBPF010000181.1:0-9961 GCA_036351515.1 Pseudomonadales bacterium
CCGGGCGGGAACACCGTAGCGCGTCGTCCTCCGAGGACACGCGGCTTCAGGAGAGCCCCGACGGACCCCAGGTCCGCCGGGGCTCTCTCGTTTTCGGGGCAGGAAACGCCGCGTGAGAAGGCCGGAGGACCGGGGTGGGGCGGAATCGCGCCGGCCGGAAGGTCGGTGCCGGATGGGGATGCGCAGCGATGGAAGCGCAGCAAGGGAATCGGCTCGCCCGCAACCTGGGAGCGATCCGGGCGCTCGCCTTCTTCCAGGTGTTCATGGTCGTGGTGCCGGTGGCGGTGCCACTGTTCGGGGATCGTGGGCTCGATCTCGCGGAGATCCTGCAACTGCAGGCCGCCTTCGGGATCACCGTGCTCCTCGCGGAGGTGCCGTCGGGCTACGTCGCGGACCTCTGGGGACGACGGCTCGCGCTGGTGGCCGGTGCGCTCTGCCTCGGCATCGGGCACACGATCCTCGTGTTCGCGCAGGACTTCTGGTCGCTGGTGCTCTTCGAGGTCGCCCTCGGCGTCGCCGTCAGCCTGATCTCCGGTGCGGACATCGCGGTGCTCTACGACACCCAGCTTGCCCTCGGGCACGACGAGACGACCCGCCAGCGCGGGCTCGGTCAGTTGTTCTTTCTCCGGGCCACGGGGGAGGCGGGGGCCGGACTCGCGGCGGCGGTGCTCCTGCTCTTCGCTGGGCTGAACGAGCTCGTGCTGTTGCAGGCGATCGTCGGCTGGTTGCCGCTGGGGTTCGCCCTCGCGGTCGTGGAGCCGCCCGGGGAGCGTCTCGCCGCAGGGGCGCATCTCGAGAACCTCGGTGGCGTGCTGCGTGCGCTCCTCGCCAACGGGGCCGTGCTGCGGCTGACCTTCCTGGCCCTCGGGGTCTGGAGCCTGGTGACCTACTACGCGGTGTGGCTGCTCCAGCAGCACTGGCAGGACCAGGGTGTGCCGCTCGTGGTCTTCGGGATCATGTGGGCCGTGCTCGCGGCGGTCGCTGCCGTCGCGGGGCGCTATGCGGCGACGCTCGAGGAGATCCTGGGTCCCGGGGCGCTGCTCATGGTCGTGGCGCTGCTCCCGGCGGTGGGGTACTTCGCCCTGGCAGGGCTTCCCGGCGCGGCGGGGCTTCTGGTGGCGCCGCTGTTCTTCGCGGCGCGCGGGGCGGGCTTCGTGGTCCTGCAGCAGGCGCTCAATCGGCGTCTGGACTCGCGGCACCGGGCGACGGCGAACTCGCTGGCGAGCTTCCTCTTCCGGGGGCTCTTCGCGGCGACGGTGCCGGTGATCGGCGGCCTGCTCCGCGTCTGGTCGCCGGCCGAGGTCAGCGCGCTCCTCGGCGCCGTCGCCCTCGCCGTGGGCCTCGGCCTCGTGCTGCCTCTGGTGATGGCGGTGCAGGCGGACGGGCTGCGACGCAGCGAAGGAGAGCCGGCCGTGCAACGGGCCGGCGCGTGATCGCGCCGGCCCGGTTCCCTCACACGTGGACGATGTCCACGTACTCGGGCACCTCCGCCTCGAACCCGGGGCGGTGGGTGTCCAGCACCGCGTGGGTGTCCAGGGCGGGATGGGTGTCCAGGGCGTTGCGCACGAGCGCCAGGCGGCGCGGGCGCTCGTAGCGGCGGGCCGGGGTGTTCACCACCGGGAGCAGATCGCCCGATGCGAGGCCCGCCCGCTCGCGCTCCGGCGTGACGGGGCCGTAGAGCGTGGTGCGCTGCCGCGGCGTGCGGTTCAGCCCGGCGATCCAGGCGCGCATGCGCCGGGGATCCGTCTCCTGGCCGTGCGCGGCGCCGGCGGCGCGCGTGATGGTCTCGTTCATGAGCGTACCGCCGAGGTCGTTGCAGCCGGCGTTCAGGCAGGCATCGACGCCCGCGTGGCCCATCTTCACCCAGGAAGCCTGGATGTTCGGGATCAGCGGGTGCAGCGCGAGCCGCGCCACGGCGTGCACGAGTACCGCCTCGCGGAAGGTCGGCCCCCGCCGGGCGCGGCCCTTCAGGTAGATCGGCGCTTCCATGTGCACGAAGGGCAAGGGCACGAACTCCGTGAACCCGCCCGTCCGCGCCTGCAGGTCGCGGACCCGCAGCAGGTGCCGCGCCCAGTGCCGGTAGCCGTCCACGTGGCCGTACATGATCGTCGCCGTGGAGCGCAGGCCCACGCCATGGGCCGTCTCCATGACCTCGAGCCACTGCGCCGTGTCGATCTTGTCGGGGCAGAGGATCGCGCGGACCTCGTCGTCCAGGACCTCCGCCGCGGTCCCCGGCAGCGTCGAGAGCCCCGCGTCCTTCAGGCGCCGGAGGTAGGTCTCGAGATCGAGTCCGAGGGTCTTCGCTCCCTGCCACACCTCCAGCGGCGAGAACGCGTGGACGTGCATGTCCGGGCAGGCGTCCTTCACCGTGCGCAGGATCGAGAGGTAGGTCTCCCCCGTGTAGTCCGGGTGGATCCCGCCCTGCATGCACACCTCGGTGGCGCCCCGATCCCAGGCCTCGCGCACGCGCCGGGCGATCTCCGCGTGATCCAGGTCGTAGGGCCGGCCGCGCAGGTTCTCCGAGAGCTTGCCCTTGGAGAAGGCGCAGAACTGGCACTTGAAGTAGCAGACGTTCGTGTAGTTGATGTTGCGGTTCACGACGAAGCTCACGTCGTCCCCGCACCGGTTCCGCCGGATCGCGTCCGCGGCGTGGCACACGGCGGCGAAATCCTCGCCCCGGGCCCGGAAGAGCCGCTCGATCTCGTCTTCCTCGAGGCGCTCGCCGGCCGTCGCGCGTTCGAGGATCGTCTGCAGTGCGGCGTCCACGCGGCCCGGACGCGCCGGACGGCCCACGGCCTCGAGGATCGCCGCCGGCGGTTCGGACTCGGCCCCGGGCGTCCAGTCGTCCGTGCGCGGCAACCCCTCGCCGTCGATCTGCCGGAGCACGGGGGTGCGCAGGGCGGGTGCCAGCCAGCGCTCCGGCTCGATCGCGTAGCGCGGATAGATCGTCAGCCGTTCGTGGAGCTGCTTGCCGGCGACGGCGGTCTCGCGGGCGAGTTGCTCGAGGTGCGGCCAGGGCGCCTCGGGGTTCACGTAGTCCGGCGTCACCGGCGACACGCCGCCCCAGTCGTCGATGCCCGCGGCCACGAGCTTCGGCAGTACGCCCGGCGAGAGGTTCGGCGGGGCCTGGATGCTCGTTTCCGGGCCGAACAGCAGCCGCGCGACGGCGATGGTCCAGAGCAGGTCCTCGAGGTCCGGCTCCGGTGCGCTCGCCATGAGCGTGCCGGGCTTCGCCCGGAAGTTCTGGACGATGATCTCCTGGATGTGCCCGAAGCGGTCGTCGAGCTCCCGGATCGCGAGCAGGGACTCGATGCGCTCGCGCCGCGTCTCGCCGATGCCGATGAGGATGCCGGTGGTGAAGGGCACGGCGGCCGCGCCCGCGCCGGCGAGCGTCTGCAGGCGCACCGCGGGGATCTTGTCGGGCGAGCCGTGATGCGCCATCCCCTTCTCGAGGAGCCGCTCCGACGTGGACTCCACCATGATGCCCATGGACGCGGAGACCTCGCGCAGGGCGACGATCTCCGCGGGCGTCATGGTCCCGGGATTCAGATGCGGCAGCAGCCCCGTCTCCTCGAGCACGAGGCGCGCCATGGCGCCCAGGTACTCGAGCGTGGTCGCGTAGCCGAGCGACGCGAGCGCGTCGCGCGCGGCGCGGTAGCGCAGCTCCGGCTTCTCCCCGAGCGTGAACAGGGCCTCGCGGCAGCCGGCGGCGGCGCCGGCGCGGGCGGCCTCGAGCACCTGCTCCGGGCTCATGAACGCGCGCTCGAGCTTTCGCGGGGTCGTCGCGAAGGTGCAGTAGTGGCAGACGTCCCGGCAGAGGTGCGTGAGCGGGAGGAACACCTTGCGGGAATAGGTCACCCGATCGCCGAAGGCGCGGTCGCGCAGGGCGCCGGCCGCCGCCAGCAGGGCCGGAAGATCGTCGTGCTCGGCGAGGCGCAGGGCCTCGGTGGCGTCCGGTCGCAGTCCGTCCCGGGCCCGGTCGACGATCGTCGCGAGGTCCCTCATGGAGCGCCCCTCCTGGAAGCGTGGTGCGGAGGTCGCGGCGCCGCGACGATCGTCCCGCGGGCCTGGAGCCCGCCGGAGTCGCCGTCGCTCGCGTCGGCGCGGAGGGTCAGGCCCCCCGGCCCGTCGCGCCGCGAAGCCGCGATGCTATACCGGAGCTCTCGAGGAACGCCACCGAGGCCGGGGCGTCCCCGGCGGCCTGCAGGGCTAGGAGGTCCTGCGGCGTGTCGACGTCCAGGGCGAGGGAGGGCACGGCGAGGCTCGTCACCGCGAGGCCGGCAGCGAGCGCCCCGGCGACGTGGGCCGGGGCGCTGTCGGGGCCGTAGCGCAGGGGGATCGCGTCCGGCGGCGAGAGCAGCAGGGCGTTCGTCCCGCGCCCGCCGTCGTCCGGCACCAGGGTGACGCGTCCGGAGGAGCGGCCGCGACCGTGGATCCGCCACAGGCGATCGAGGTCGGCGCCGCGCAGGCGCGGCACGTCCCCGGGAACGATGCACAGGTGCCGGCAGCCCGCGTCCCGCAGCGTGGCGACGGCCGCCGTGAGGGCGCCGACGAGCTCGCCGACCGCGTCCGGCAGGACGTCGGCGCCGGTTTCGGCGGCGAGGCCCGCGGCCGCCGGATCCGCGGTCACGACCGCGACCCGGGTCACGCAGGGCGCGGCCTGCAGGGCCGCGAGCACGTCGGCGGCCATGGCCCGGGTCAGCGCCGCCCGTTCCGCGCCGGAGAGCAGGGGGGCGAGGCGGCCCTTGGCGGCGCCGAGGCTCTTCAGGGGAACGAGGGCCCAGAGCTCGCCCTCGGCGCTCATTCCCGCAGCGTGTCCGCGAAGGCGAGCACGGCGTCCGCGAGCGCGAGCCGGTCCTCGAGGCTTTCCATGAGCGTGCGCGTCACGGTCACGGCCGGGCCGAGGGCGCGCACCGCCTCCGCCTCGGCCTCGTCCCGCGTGTCGAGAACGAGTCCGTCGAGGAGCGCGCCGTAGTGCGCCGCCACCGCCGGCGCGGTCCGCGGCACGGCGAGCTCCTCCATCATCTTGGCCGTGGGGCCCTTCACCGCGAGACCGCCCACGAGCGGCGAGACCGCCACCACCGGCGCGGCGGCGGTCTCCAGCGCCGCGCGCAGCCCGGGCACCGCGAGGATCGGATCGATGCTCACGAAGGGATTCGAGGGGCAGAGCACGATCGCCTCGAGGCGCGGACTCGCGAGCGCCGCCAGCACCGCCGGGTTCGCTCGCGCCCGGTCCGCGCCGTCGAAGCGGAAGCCCGTGACCGCGGGGGCGCAGCGTTCGCGCACGAAGTAGTGCTGGAAGGCGAGCTCTCCGCCGGCCGTGGCCACCATCGTGCGCACGGGATCGTCGCTCATGGGCAGCAGGGCGGGGCCGACCCCGAGCCGCGACGCGAGCGCGGCGGTCACCTCCGTGAGCGTCCGACCGGCCGCGAGCGCCTGCGTACGGGTCACGTGGAGCGCGAGGTCGCGGTCGCCGAGCGAGAACCAGTGCTCGCCGCCGAGCGCCGCCAGGGTCTCGAGGAAGCGCCAGCTCTCGTCACGCCGCCCCCAGCCGCGCTCCGGGTCGGCCTCGCCCGCGAGCGTGTACAGGAGCGTGTCGAGGTCCGGGCAGATGGTCAGGCCGAGGTGCTCGAAGTCGTCGCCCGTGTTCACCACGAAGGCGAGGTCCTCGGCGGGCAGGCGCCGGGCGAGGCCGAGGCCGAGCTTGGCGCCGCCGACGCCGCCCGTGAGCGCGACGACGCGGGGAGCGGTCGCGCTCACCGGAACAGGTCCTCGGCCGCGGGGCGGATCAGGTCCGCGGCCGTCGCCGGGACGTCCTCCTCGGCCAGGCCGCGCACGAGCACGGCCGGGGTCGCCTCGTCCGCCTGGCCCATCACCAGGCTCGCGGCCGCCGCGAGTTCGTCGCCGCGGCCGACGACGCTCACCTCCAGGCGCCGGCCGAAGAGGTCCGGTTCGCCACGAAGGTCCTCGAGCGTGGTGATGCCGGCGCTGCCGAGGGCGATGCCGCAGGTGCCGATGCGCCAGGCGCGGCCCGCGCTGTCGTTGATCAGCACGCCGACGTTCCGCCCCGTGCGCTCGCGGAGCGTCGCCCGCAGCGTCGCGGCGGAGCGGTCCGGATCCTCCGGGAGCAGCAGCGCGTGGGCTCCGGGTTCGCCGGCGACGACGTTCGACTGGTCGATCCCCGCGTTGGCGTGCACCCAGCCCCGGCGGTGCTCCACCACGATCACGCCGGGACGTCCCGGCCGGACCCGCACCACGCGGGTCGACTCGCGGAGGATGAGCTCCACGAGGCGCGGATCCTTGCCGGTCTCCTCCGCGAGGCGCTCCGCCTCGTCCGACGGCGTGACGTCCGCGAGACGCACGAGACGGCCCTCGGCCTTGGAGACGATCTTCTGGGCCAGCACGAGGACGTCGCCGTCCTCGAGCTCGAGGCCCGTGGTCGCGAGGGCGGCGAGGAGCAGGGTGGCGAGGTCGTCCCCCGCGCGCACGAGGGGGATGCCCTCGAGCGCGTGGAGCGCGAGGCCGGCGGCCATGGCGTCAGTGGGTTTCCTGACCGACGATCTTGATGCCGGCGTGCGAGATCTTCCCCTGCCGGTTGATCTGGATGAGGATCGAGGTGAGGGCCTCGGCGGCGGCGGAGTTGGCGATCGGGCCCGCGTGCCAGCCGGTCATGCCCGCCTCGGACGCGAGATCGATCACCCGCTGCCGTGCCTCCTTGTCGTTCCCCGCCACGAGCACGTCGCACTCGATGGCCAGGTCGGGATCCTGCAGCAGGTCCGCGGCGATGTTCTGGAACGCCGAGACCACCTTCACGTCCTCGCCGAGGAAGGCCTGGGCCGCGGCGGCGGCGCTCCCGCCCTCGGGGAGCTGGACCGTCCCCACCTTCGGCGGCCGCAGGGGCACGGTCACGTCGATCAGGATCTTCCCGGCCAGGTGCCCCTGCACGGTCTCCAGCGTCGAGAGTTGGTGGGCGTAGGGCACGGTCAGGACCACCACGTCGCCCGCGGCGGCCGCGTCCCCGTTCTCCATGGCCTCCGCCGGCGTCTCCGGGCTGATCTCCTTCAGGGCGGCCACGGCGGCCTGCGCCTTCTCGAGGGTGCGCGAGCCGATCACGATGCGATGGCCGGCGCGGGACCAGCGGATGGCGAGCCCGGTGCCGAGGGCGCCGGTGCCGCCGAGGATGGCGATGGTCTCTGCCATGGAGGAACTCCGTCAGGGTGGGATGGAAGGGCCGGCCCCCGGGGCCGGGCGCGCCGCATTATTCAGGAAAGGCGTCGCGGCGGCCAACGGCCCCGGGGCGCCGCGGTGCGTCTCCGGGCGCGCACCCCGAAGGCGCTCTCGAGGCTCGATCGCTGCACCGCCGTGGGGCATTTTTTTGCTGCGGTTCGTCCGTTCGACTTGACCCCCGCCCCGGTTCGCTGCTCGAATCGCCGCCCGACGCAGTTCCGTCCGCGGGCCCGATCCGGCTCGCCGGACGGAGTCCGCACGGTCGTGATCCCCGTCCGCCGGCGCAACTTCCCCCCGTTTCCGGGGTCGGAGGCGGCGTGAGCGCGCGCACGACGGCCCGACCGTGCCGTCCCCGAGTCGAGGAGAGCCATGGAATCCGACACGCTGTTCGAGGACACGCTCGAGACCCTCATCGCGGGAGAAGTCTCCCGCGCCCGCCGTCGTGCCCGCCTGTCCCAGCGGGAGATGGCCATGCGTGCCGGCCTCACCCAGGCCGCCGTCAGCCGCCTGGAGTCCGGGGATCGTCTCCCCCGTCTCGAGACCCTGCTGGCGCTCGCCGAGGCGAGCGGCCACGTGCTGGAGATCCGCCTCAAGCGGCCGCGCCAGGCCGGGGGATCGGCCCTGCGTCGGGGTTGACCGCCCACCCGGAGGTCGGTGCCGCGCCCTTGTGGCGAAGTCCGGGATGCTGATGCAAGCTCCGGGCTGACCCCAGCGGACGGAACCTGCCGAGCCGATGTTCGCCGACCTCGTCGCCGCGGCCCGTCGTTCCGTGGTGACCCTCGACTGTGACGCCTCGAGCTGCATCCGTCGCGTCTCCGCCGCCGCGGAGAGCGGCCTGCGGCGCGAGGCGCTGGCGGGGCAGGCCCTGCCGGAGCTGCTCGGGCTGGCCGAGGAAGCCCGCGCCGACCGCGCGCGCGCCCTGGCGGCCGCCCGGCGCTGGGAGTACCGGCTGGTGGGGGAGGGCGGCGACGTCCTGCACCTCGAGGAGGCCCCGCGCTTCGACGACGTCGGCGCGCCGGCGGGCTCCACGGTGGTGCTCACGGCCGCCGTGGAGGATCTTGCCGGGGCCCCCGCCTCCCTGCACGCCCTGGCCTTCGACATCGCGGAGATCGGCCTCTGGGCCTGGGACGTGACCGCCGACCGGGTGGTTTGGTCCCCCCGGGTCTTCGAGCTGTTCGGGGTCGCGGAAGGCCGGACGGTGGACTTCGGCGTCGTGGCGGAGCGCATCCACGCCGACGATCGCGGCCCCTGGGAGGCCGCCGTGCGGCGCTCCCTCGTGACCGGCGAGCCCTTCGACCAGGAGCTGCGCATCGTCCGGGAAGCGGGTGGCGTCCGCTGGGTGCGTGCCCGCGGCAGCGGCGTCCCGGGCCGTGACGCGTCCATTCGCCTCCTCGTCGGCACCGTCGCCGACGTCACGGAGGCCCGGCGTGCCCGGAGCGCGCTCGAACACACCTCGGCACTCCTCGAGCGCACGGAACAGCTCGCGGGCATGGGCAGCTGGGAGTGGGATCTCGGGTCCGGGCGGGTCGCCTGGAGCCACGGCGTCCGGACCCTCTTCGGCATCCGCGACGAGTCGTCGGTTCCCGACACGGATCTCCTCCTGCCCTTTCTCGAGCCCGACGACGAGCCCGTGCTCCGGGCGGCGGTGGCCCGCGCCGTCCGGGAGGGCACGCCCTACGAACTCGAGCTGCGCATGGCGACTGCGTCGGGCAAGCGCATGCTCGTCCGGGTGCTCGGCATGGCCGACCGGCGCGGCGAACGGACCCTGCGCCTCTTCGGCTCTCTCCAGGACATCACCGGCCTGCGCGAGACCGAACTGGCCCTGCGCGAGAGCGAGGCCATGCTCGCGCGCACGGAGCGCTTCGCCCAGATCGGCAGCTGGGACTGGGACGGTGCCACGCGCACCCTCCACTGGTCGGACCAGCTCTACCGGCTGCTGGCGCGCGATCCCGCGCTCGGCCCCCTGCGCATCGAGGACGTGCCCGAGGAGGTGCTCCCGCGCGAGGAGCGGCAGCGCTGGAGCGCGGCCTTCGAGGAAGCGCTGCGCACCGGGCGTCCGCAGGAACTCGAGGTCGCGGTCCGGCGCGCGGACGGGGACGTGCGCAACTGGGTCGCGCGCATCGGCGTGCTGCGACTCCGCGGGCGGGACGGCGAGCAGCGCGTCTTCGGCTCCTTCCAGGACGTGACCGAACAGCGGCGCGCCGCCGCCGCCCTCGAGCGCAGCGAGGCCCGCTTCCGCGCCTTCCTCGAGCACTTCCCCGGAGCGGCCTTCATCAAGGACGCGGACTCGGTCCACCTCTACGCCAACTGGCGCACCATGGAGATGACCGGCTGCTTCGACGACGCGCTCATCGGTCGGTCCACGGCGGAGGTGTTCCCCGGCGAGACCGGCGCACACCTCGCCGAGACCGACGCGCGCGTGCTCCGGGAGGGACGGTCGATCTCCGAGGAGTATCTCCTGCGGACCCGCGACGGGCGGGAGTTCTGGACCCACGACGTCAAGTTCCCGATCCCGCTCCCCGGCGGCGAGCGACCGCTCCTCGGCGGCTTCGCCCTGGACGTGACCGCCCGCAAGGCCCTGGAGATCGAGCGCGAGCGCCTGCGCCTGGCCATCGAGCAGTCGAGCGAGATGGTGCTCGTGACGGACGCCGAGGACCGGATCCAGTACGCGAATCCGGCCCTCCTGGCCGGCGCCGGCTACCGCGCCGACGAGCTCCTGGGCTGCTCCGTCGAC
>JAZBPF010000182.1:0-14881 GCA_036351515.1 Pseudomonadales bacterium
CACGTGCCCGACGTGGACACGCGGGTGGCGGCGATCTTCCGTCGCGACCGGGCGATCATCCCCCGCGGCGACACGGTCATCGAGGCCGACGACGAGGTGTTCTTCATCGCCGCCCGGCGGGACATCAAGGCGGTGATGAGCGAGCTGCGCGGGCTCGAGAAGCCCTACAAGCGCGTCATGATCGCCGGTGGCGGCCACATCGGCGAGCGTCTGGCGCGCGCCATGGAGCGGCGCTACTCCGTGAAGCTCCTGGAGTACGACGGACGCCGGGCGCGCCAGCTCTCGGACGAACTCGAGCGTGCGGTCGTCCTGCAGGGGGACGCCACGGACGGCGACCTGCTCCTGAGCGAGAACATCGAGAACACGGACGTGTTCTGCGCGCTCACGAACGACGACGAGGCGAACATCATGTCCTCCATGCTCGCCAAGCGGCTCGGCGCGCGGAAGGTCATGACACTCATCGGCAAGCCCGCCTACGTGGACCTGGTCCAGGGCGGCGCCATCGACGTGGCCATCTCGCCCCAGCAGTCGACGATCTCCGAACTCCTCGTCTACGTGCGCCGCGCGGACGTGGCCCGGGTGCATTCCCTGCGCCGTGGCGCCGCGGAGGCGATCGAGGCGGTGGCCCACGGTGACCGCCGCTCCTCGAAGGTGGTGGGGCGCAAGCTCGACGAGATCGACCTCCCGGAGGGCGCGAGCATCGGCGCCATCGCCCGGGGAGAACAGGTGGTCATCGCCCACGGCGACGTGGTGGTGGAACCGGACGACCACCTGATCCTGTTCCTCACCGACAAGCGCCGCGTGCACGACATCGAGAACCTCTTCCAGGTCGGCCTGCAGTTCTTCTGATGCGCCGCCGGCTCGCGAGTCCCGCACGCCCCCGGCCCCGCGCAGCGACGGGCCGCTGAATGCACGCGACCCCGATCCTCCGCATCTCGGGCATCCTCCTGACGCTCTTCAGCATCACCATGCTGACGCCGGTGCCCTTCGCGCTGCGCTACGGCGAGGACACGGTGGATTCCTTCCTGACCGCCTTCGCCGTCACCGCCGGCGCGGGGCTCTGCGCCTGGCTTCCGGTCATGCGCTCGCGCCGGGAGCTGCGCAACCGCGACGGCTTCGTGATCACGGTGCTGTTCTACCTGTCCCTCGGACTGTTCGGGGCGCTGCCCCTCTGGCTCGAGCCCGGCGGCTGGAACGCCTACACCGACGCCGCCTTCGAGTCCCTGTCGGGGCTCACCACCACCGGCGCCACGGTGATGACCGGCCTCGACGACCTGCCGCGCTCGCTCCTGTTCTACCGCCAGCAGCTGCAATGGCTGGGCGGCATGGGCATCGTCGTGCTGGCGGTGGCGATCCTGCCGATGCTCGGGATCGGCGGCATGCAGCTCTATCGCGCGGAGATGCCCGGCCCCGTGAAGGACTCGAAGCTCACGCCACGGCTGGCGGAGACCGCGAAGGCGCTCTGGTACATCTACGTGACGCTCACGGTCGGCTGCGGCGTCGCCTACTGGCTCGCGGGCATGACGCCCTTCGACGCCCTGTGCCACGCGTTCAGCACCGTGGCGATCGGCGGCTTCTCCACCCACGATGCCTCCATGGCGTTCTTCGACTCGCCCGCCGTGGAGGCCATCGCCTGCGTCTTCATGATCCTCTGCGGCATCAACTTCGGTCTGCACTTCGTGGTCTGGCGGCGCCGGGCCCCGGCGACCTACCTGCGCGATCCGGAGACGCGTGCCTATCTCCTGTTCCTGGCGGTGCTGGCGTCGGTCACGGTGGCGATGCTCGCGGGGCTGACCTCCCTCGGCTGGAGCGACGTCCTGCGCCGCGGCCTGTTCCAGGTGGTCTCCGTGGCGACGACGACGGGCTTCACGACCACGGACTTCAGCGGCTGGCCCTCCATGCTGCCGTTCCTGCTCATCCTCGCGGCCTTCACCGGCGCGTGCGCAGGGTCGACGGGCGGCGGCATGAAGGTGGTGCGCGTCATGCTCATCGTCCTGCAGGGGATGCGGGAGGTGAAACGGCTGATCCATCCGGCCGCGGTGATCCCGGTGAAGCTCGGCCGTTCGCCGGTGCCGGACCGGGTCATCGATTCCGTGTGGGGCTTCTTCTCCGCCTACGTGATCGTCTTCCTGTTCATGGTGATCGCGCTGCTCGCCACGGGCCTCGACTTCGTGACCGCCTTCTCCGCCGTGGCCGCCTGCCTGAACAACCTCGGGCCGGGCCTCGGCGAGGTGGCCCTGCACTACGGGTCCCTGCCCGCGGCGGCCAAGTGGGTCCTCTGCGTCGCCATGCTCCTCGGCCGCCTCGAGATCTTCACGCTCCTCGTGCTGGTCACGCCCGCCTTCTGGCGGAGCTGAGCCGCGCGGCGGAACCGGGTCGTCAGAGATCCAGGGTCACCTCGAGGTAGGTGAGGACGGCGTCGTCGTCCCCGTCGCGGGCGCCCTCCGCCCTGCGCGCGAAGTCCCCCTTGAAGAGCACGGAGGTCGCGAGGTCGACCTGCAACGCGCGCAGGGCGCCGCCGGCGGGGGGACGCCAGCGCAGGCGCAGGTCGAGGTGGGTGCCGACGTCCCGCCCGAGGCGCCCCGAGGGATCCCGGAGTCCGGAACCCACCCAGGCGTCGCGGGGATCGTCGAGGCGGACGGCGCGGAGGGCCGAGCGCAGCTGCACCGTGGGGCGAGGCCGCCACTCGAGGCGGAGCGTGGCGGCGCGGAGGTTCGCACGGCGCACGGCGCCGAAGATCCCGGTGGGGCCGAGATCGCCGACCACGGCGCTGTAGAGGTCGTCGAAGCGGTTCTGCTCGTCGTCGTCCGGATCGTCGTCGCCGCTCGCCCAGTCGAGCTCGAGTGCCAGTCCCGGCGCCGCGGGCAGGGGCGGGCGCCAGCCGGCCTCGAGGTGGACGAAACCCGCCCGGTGCTCCAGGTCCCGGTCGTCCGCGGGCAGGGGGGTCGCCCGGGAGCGTCCGAACTGTCCCGCCGCCTCGAGCTCGAAGTCCACGGGGCGGTCCTCCGGGCGCCAGCGGACCCGGAAGCCCGGCGTCGCGAGTCGGCGGTCGGCGGTGGGCCAGCCGCCGCCGTCGCGCTCCCGCAGGAGCAGGGCGTAGAGCTCGAGGGCGAGGTCCGGCGCCGGGGCGAGGCGGCGCTCGTGGCCGACGAGCAGGGTCTCCGGATCCGAACGGTCGAGCTCGAACTCGTTGTCCTGGATCCGGGAGAGCTCGTCTGGGAGGCGTCGCACGGGTGCGACGACGAAGGTCCGCCAATGGCCCGCACCGGTGCGATGGATCCAGTCGACGCCGTCGAAGGTCTCCGTCGTGTTCCGGAAGACGTTGCGCGCGACGAGCCTCCGGCTGCCGAGATCGATGGTCATGCGGCCGAGGCGGACGCGGTCGTCGTCGTCCTCCCAGCGGAGGTGCGCCTGGATCGGTTCGAGGGTGTTGACGATGGCGGTGCCGAGAGGCGTGTCGGGGCGGTGGTAGGTCGCGCGCGCGTCGAGGAACTCGAGGACCGCGGCGGCGTCGCCCCTGCGGGCCTCGGCGCGCAGCCCCACCCAGGTGGCGAGCACGTGGTCGCTGCCGGCCGCGCCTCGCTGGAAGGGACCGTCGAGGTGCTCGAAGCGCGCCCGGAGCACGGCGTCGAGCGTGAAGCGCGGCGCGTCCCCGTCCGCCGCCGGAGCCGGAGCGGGCCCGAGGAGCAGGACGACGAGGGCGAGCCGGAGCACGCACCGTGGAAGGGCCATGGAGGACATGCGGATTCCGGGTTCCGGGTTCCGGAGGATCAGGACTCGGCGAGGGCGGCGCAGGCCGCGTGGCGCGGACAGCCGAGCAGGTGGTGGTTCACGAGGCCTGCGGCCTGCATGAGTGCGAGGACGATGGTCGGCCCGACGAAGCGGAACCGGAGTCCGCGCAGGCGCTTCGAGAGCGCCTCGGAGGCGGGGGTGCGTGCGGGCACCTCCGCCAGGCTTCCGTAGCGACCCTGGACGGGCCGGTGGTCGACGGCCTCCCAGAGGAGGTCCGTGAGGGTCGCCCCGCGCTCCCGGAGTGCGAGGAGCGCGCGCGCGTTGTCGATGGTCGCGTCGATCTTGGCCCGGTTGCGGACGATCCCGGGATCCGCGAGGAGCCGCTGCCGGTCCGCGTCCCCGTAGCGGGCGATGCGTTCCGGCTCGAAGGCGTGGAAGGCGCGGCGGAAGCCCTCGCGCTTGTGCAGGATCGTGCGCCAGGAGAGGCCGGCCTGCATGCCCTCGAGCACGAGGAGCTCGAAGAGCCGTGCCTCGTCGCGGCAGGGCACGCCCCATTCCTCGTCGTGGTAGGCGACGTAGCGGGGGTCGTCCCCGCACCAGGGGCAGCGCTCCCCTTCCGTGCCCCGCATGACCGACTCCGACCGTGCCAGGAAGGGCCCGATCGTGGACAATCGCGGCGCTCGCGTCACCTGCGACCCTTCAGCCTCGGGACTCCGGACCGGATGCACCGCGCCCTCCTCGCCCTGCGCTCGGCCGCCTTCCTCGCGGGCTACGTGACCCTCACGGTGCTCTGGGGCTCGCTCGGGGTGCTGACGGGCTGGCTGCTCCCGTACCGGGCGCGCTTCGTCTACGTGATCGTTCTGTGGACGCGCATGGTGCTGACCTGGCTGCGCCTGACCTGCGGCGTGCGCTGGGAGCTCTCGGGCGCCGAGCATCTTCCGCCGGAGCCGTGCGTCGTGCTCTCGCGCCACGAGAGCACCTGGGAAACCCTGTTCCTGCAGTCGCTGTTCGTGCCGCAGGCGACGGTGATCAAGCGGGAGCTGCTCGCGATCCCGTTCTTCGGCTGGGCCTTCCGGCTGCTGCGGCCCATCGCCATCGACCGCAGCGACGCCCGCGGCGCCCTGCGGACGCTCGTGCGCACCGGGCGGGAACGGCTGGAGGCGGGCGCCTGGGTGATCCTGTTCCCGGAGGGAACGCGCCTCGCGCCCGGTACGCCTGGGCGCTTCCAGCGCGGGGGCGCGGCGCTCGCCACGGCGGCGAACCGGCCGGTGCTGGTGGTGGCGCACGACGCGGGCCGCCTCTGGCCCGCGCGGCACTGGCTGAAGTACCCGGGCACCATCCGGGTCCGCATCTCGCCGCCGATCGAGACCACCGGCCGCAGCTCGGCGGAGGTGACCGCGGAGGCGGAGCAGTGGCTCGGCCGGGCCATGGACGAACTCTACGGCCGGGACGCTTCCGGGTCCGGCGCCCCCGCCAGCAGGGGGCCGGAGCACGCTCCGTAACCCGGTGCGGATCGTGGGGCCGGAAGGCCTCGCTCCTCCGGAGCCGACGCCCAGGGCGCGGCCGTGCAGCGCCGGAGCACTCCCTGCAAGGCGTCTCCCGCCTCCCGCGAGGAGGCCGGACGAACGTTCGGTCCAGCCCCGGGTGCAGGGCCCCGACGGGGCTCGCCTGCGGCGCGGTCCGCGTCAGACGTCGAGGTTGGCGACCGAGAGGGCGTTGCTCTCGATGAACTCCCGGCGGGGTTCCACGGCGTCCCCCATGAGCGTGGTGAACACCCGGTCGGCGCCGATCGCGTCCTCGATCGTGACCCGGAGCATGCGCCGCGTCTCCGGATTCATGGTGGTCTCCCAGAGCTGGTCCGGGTTCATCTCCCCGAGCCCCTTGTAGCGCTGGATGTCCTGGCCGCGCCGGGACTCCTTCATGAGCCAGGCGAGGGCGTCCTCGAAGCTCGCGATCTCGCTGGAGCGCTCGCCGCGGCGCACGAGGGCCCCCGGGGCGATCAGATCGTGCAGCTGTTCCCCGAGGCGGGAGAGCTCGCGGTACTCGGCCGAGAGGAAGAAGTCCTGCTCGAGGCGCAGACGGCGGCGCAGGCCGTGTTCCAGGATCTCCACGGCCGGCAGGTGGATGCCGCGCTCCCGGTCCGCCTCCACGGTGAAGTCGTAGCGCGCGGCGCCGGTGTCCGCGTTCGCGAGCCGCGCGGCGAGCGCGTCCACCCAGCGGCGGACCTTCGCCTCGTCGGCGAGATCCTCCGCGGCGAGGGTCTCGAGATAGAGCATCGGGCGCGTGAGCGCCTGGGGATAGACCCGGGAGAGGCGCTCCAGACGCTTCTCGACGGCCTGGTACTGCTGCACCAGGCGCTCGAGGCCCTCGCCGGTGATGGGCGGCGCCTGCGGGTCCGCCAGCAGTTCGGCCCCGTCGAGGGCCTGCGCCGTGAGGTAGGCGACGAGTTCGTCGTCGTCCTTCACGTAGTGCTCCTGCTTGCCCTTGCGCACCTTGTAGAGCGGGGGCTGGGCGATGAACACGTGGCCGCGCTCGATCAGCTCCGGCATCTGGCGGAAGAAGAAGGTGAGCAGGAGCGTGCGGATGTGGGAGCCGTCCACGTCCGCGTCGGTCATGATGATGATCGAGTGGTAGCGCAGCTTGTCCGGGTCGAACTCGTCGCGGCCGATGCCGCAGCCGAGGGCGGTGATGAGGGTGCCGACCTCGGCAGACGACAGCATCTTGTCGAAGCGAGCCTTCTCCACATTCAGAATCTTGCCTTTCAGGGGAAGAATCGCCTGACTTCTGCGGTCTCGGCCCTGTTTTGCAGAACCTCCTGCGGAATCCCCCTCGACGAGGAAGAGTTCGGACTTGCCCGGATCCTTCTCCTGGCAGTCGGCGAGCTTGCCCGGCAGGCCGGCGATGTCGAGGGCGCCCTTGCGCCGGGTCATCTCCCGCGCCTTCCGTGCCGCCTCCCGGGCGCGTGCCGCGTCGATGATCTTCTGGGCGATGGCGCGGGCGTCCTGCGGATTCTCGAGGAGGAAGTCCGCGAAGTGCCGCCCGAGCTCCTGCTCGACCACCGGCTTCACCTCGCTGGAGACGAGCTTGTCCTTGGTCTGGGAGGAGAACTTGGGATCCGGGACCTTCACGGAGACCACGGCCGTGAGCCCCTCGCGGGCGTCGTCCCCGGTGGTGGAGACCTGGGCCTTCTTCGTGAACCCCTCGGACTCGATGTAGCCGTTCAGGGTCCGGGTCAGCGCTGCCCGGAAACCGGCCACGTGCGTGCCGCCGTCGCGCTGGGGAATGTTGTTGGTGTAGGCGAAGACGGACTCCTGGAAGCTGTCGTTCCACTGCATCGCCACTTCGACGGAGATCCCGTCCTCGCGCTCCACGGCGAAGTGGAAGGCGCGGGCGAGGGGGGTCTTCGTCTGGTTCAGATACTCGACGAAGGCCACGAGGCCACCCTCGTAGAAGAAGGTCTCCTGCTTCCCGCTGCGCTCGTCCAGGAGGTGGATCCGTACGCCCGAGTTCAGGAACGCGAGTTCGCGCAGGCGCTTGGCCAGGAGATCGTAGTGGAATTCGATGTTCCGGAAGGTGTCCGCGGAAGGGCGGAACCAGCACTCGGTGCCGGTCTGGTCCGTGGTGCCGACGACCTTGAGCGGCGCGTCGGGCGCGCCGTGGCGGTAGGTCTGCTGGTGCACCTGCCCGTCCCGACGGATCGTGAGCCGGAGTTCCTCGGACAGGGCGTTGACCACGGACACGCCGACGCCGTGGAGCCCGCCGGAGACCTTGTAGCTGTTGTCGTCGAACTTCCCGCCGGCGTGGAGCATGGTCATGATGACCTCGGCCGCGGAGACGCCCTCCTCGGGATGGAGATCGACGGGGATGCCGCGGCCGTTGTCACGGACCGTGATCGCCTCCCCGGGATGGATCACCACCTCGATGCGGTCGCAGTAGCCGGCCAGCGCCTCGTCGATGGAGTTGTCCACGAGCTCCTGCACCATGTGATGCAGGCCCGTTCCGTCGTCCGTGTCGCCGATGTACATGCCCGGGCGCTTGCGCACCGCGTCCAGGCCCTTCAGGACCTTGATGCTGCCCGAGTCGTAGCGCTTGCTCTCTGCCATCCCGTTCTCCAAGCGATCACCGGGGGGCGATGCGCCCATGTTCCACGTGGAACCTTCCCAGCCTTCGCGCACCGTCGAGGCCGTCCAGCACCAGATCGGCCTGGACCGCCGTCATCACCACCTGCCCCCGGACCGCGCACAGCGCGCGCCCGAGGCGGACGCGGTGCTCCGCGTCCAGCTCGGCGGGCAGGTCGTCCACGAGCACCAGTCCCGCGTCTCCCCGCCGCCGCTGCAGCAATCGGTCCTGCGCCACGAGCAGGGCGCAGGCCAGGATCTTCTGCTGCCCCCGGGACAGGATCTCCGCCGCCCGCCGTCCCTCGACCTGGAGCCGAAGATCCGCGCGCTGCGGCCCGGCCCGCGTGAAGCCACCTTCCCGGTCGGCGCTCCGCTGCCGGAGCAGCTCCTCGTGGTAGGGTCGGTCCCGATCCCACCCGGGCACATAGGCCGCCTGCACCGCCTCCGGCCCGCCCAGCTCGTCCAGGACCGCGGGCAGTTCCGCGGCGAGCGCGTCCACGTATTCGGTCCGCCGCGCGTCCACGGACACCGCCGCCTCGGCGAGGCGAGCCTCCCAGGACTCGAGCTCCCCTTCGGTCCCGCGGACAGAGCGGAGCAGGGCGTTGCGCTGCTCGAGCGCACGGCGGAAGGCCCGCCACTCCCCCCCGAAGGAAGGTTCCACGTGGAACACTCCCCAGTCGAGGAAGCGCCTCCGTCGTCCCGGCGTGCCGGAGACGATTTCCACCGATTCCGGGTGGACGAGCTGGACGGGGAGAATCCCGGCAAGTGCGGAAGCGGATCGCACCCGGTCGCCGTCCACCTTGATCACGGTCTCGCCGGATCGCTGGCGCTGGATTCCGAGCGCGTGCGACCGACCGTCGGCGCGCCGGACCTCGCCGTACACGGTCAGCGAATCGAGGCCGTATCTTATCATCGGACCGATGCGGGCGCTCCGGAACGAACGGCCCGTGCCCAGGAGCCAGAGGGCCTCGAGCAGACTCGTCTTCCCGCTGCCGTTGTCGCCGGTGACGAGGACCACCCCGTCCTCGAGGGCCAGACGGGCGTCCTCCAGGTTGCGGACCCCGTGGAGGTCGAGGCGGGAGAGATACATGGGGCCAGTCGATCCCCCGGGACGCGCGCCCCGGAGGCGCGACTCAGGGTCCGGGATCCGATCGGATCCCGCCTCGGGCGATCCGATCGACGCCCGGGGCACGGCGGCCGCGGGGGAGGGGACGGGGTCCGGCGGCGCGAACGATGCCTGATTGCACCACGGACGACACGGTCGTCCCTGCGGATCCGCTCGCGGAGCTGGGAATCGATCGCTTCACGGCGTCTCGCTAGGCGGCGTCTCAGAGACGCATGGGCATGACGACGTAGAGGCAGTCGCCCCCGGTCGCGTCCTCGAGCAGCGCAGAGCTGTTGGCGTCCGACACGGTGACGCGCACCTGCTCGGACTCGAGCACGCCGAGCACGTCCAGCAGGTAACTGACGTTGAAGCCGATTTCCAGCGGATCCCCGCCGAAATCGACGGGCACCACTTCCTCGGCCTCCTCCTGCTCCGGATTGTTCGCCTGCACGGTGAGCGAATCCTCCGCGAGCAGGATGCGCACGCCCCGGTACTTCTCGTTCGAGAGGATCGCCGTGCGCTGGAACGCTTCCCGGAGCGTCTGTCGGTCGGCCAGGACCTCGCGGTTGCCTCCCCGCGGAATCACCTTCTCGTAGTCCGGGAACTTGCCGTCCACGAGCTTGGTGGTGAAGCGGAAGCCCCCCACGGACGCCCGCAGGTGATTGCTCCCGAGCGAGACGGACACGGGCTCGTCCCCGTCCGCGAGCAGACGCGCCAGCTCCAGCACCCCCTTGCGCGGAACGATGACCTGGCGCTGCGCGCCCTCGCTGCCCGGCTGCACGGTGCACATGGCCAGGCGATGGCCGTCCGTGGCGACGGTGCGCACGTGCTCCGGCGCGACCTCCAGGAGCATGCCGTTCAGGAAGTAGCGCACGTCCTGCTGGGCCATGGAGAAGGACGTACGCTGGATCAGATGCCGCAGCTGCGCCTGCGAGAGGGTGAACTCGCTCTCGGCCGCGCCCTCGTCCAGCGCCGGGAACTCGCTCGCCGGCAGCGTCGACAGCTGGAAGCGACTGCGCCCGGAGCGGAGCACCGCCCGCTGCTCGTCGAGGCCGAACTCCACGCGGGCGCCCTCCGGCAGCGCGCGCCAGATGTCCATGAGCTTGCGGGCGGGAAGGGTGATCTCGCCGTCCGATGCCGCCGGCTGCTCGAGCGCCAGTTCCGCCACGAGCTGCACCTCGAGGTCCGTCCCTGCCAGGGACAGCCGGTCTCCCTCCACCGTGAGGCACAGATTGGACAGGACCGGCAGGGTCTGGCGACGCTCCACGACCCCGGCCACGAGCTGCAGGGGACGCAGGAGCGCCTCGCGCGAGACGACGAACTTCATCGGCGGTTCTCTCTCCAGGCGCCGGGCGGCAAGGTCCCAGCGGAAGCTTCGTTCAGCGGCTCTCTACCCGATCGTCCGGCGCGGGCTCCGGTGCACCCGGCCCTAGACCGTCAGCAACCGTACGAGATTCTTGTAGTCCTCGGCGACGTCGGAGCTCGTCTCGCGCAGCTCTGCGATCTTCCGGCAGGCGTGCAGCACGGTCGTATGGTCCCGGCCACCGAAGGCATCCCCGATCTCCGGGAGCGAGTGACTCGTCAGCTCCTTGGCGAGGCTCATGGCGACCTGACGCGGCCGCGCGACCGCCCGGTTGCGGCGCTTGGAGAGCAGGTCAGCGATCTTGATCTTGTAGTATTCGGCCACGGTCCGCTGGATGTTGTCGATCCCGACCTGCCGCTCCTGGATCGCGATGAGGTCCCGGAGCGCGACCTTCACCTGCTCGATGCTCACCGGCTTGCCCGTGAAGTGAGCGTTCGCCATCACCCGCTTCAGCGCCCCTTCGAGCTCCCGCACGTTGCTCCGGATCCGCTCGGCGATGAAGAAGGCCACGTCCGGCTCGAGGTCCACCCCGTCGACCTCGGCCTTCTTCATGAGGATCGCCACCCGGTGCTCGAGCTCCGGCGGCTCCACGGCGACGGTCAGGCCCCAGACGAAGCGGGACTTCAGTCGCTCCTCGAGACCGTCGATCTCGCGCGGGTAGCGGTCGCAGGTGAGCACCATCTGATGCCCCCGCTCGAGCAGCGCGTTGAAGACGTGGAAGAACTCCTCCTGACTGCGGAGCTTCTTCGCGAAGAACTGGATGTCGTCGATGAGCAGGGCGTCCACGGACCGGTAGTAGTTCATGAAGTCCTGCATGGTCCCCTGCTGCAGCGCCTTGACCATGTCCTGCACGAAGCGCTGCGAATGCAGATAGACGACCGTCGTGTCCGGATTCCGCGCGAGCAGATGGTTGCCCACCGCCTGCATCAGGTGGGTCTTGCCGAGACCCACGCCCCCGTAGAGCAGCAGCGGGTTGTAGGAACGACCGGCGTTTTCGGCCACCTGCTGCGCCGCGGCCTTCGCGAGCTCGTTCGACTTCCCCACCACGAAGCTGTCGAAGGTGAAGGTCGGATTGAGATCGTTGCGTCCCACGGTCCGCGCCGGTCCGACCGGAGCGACGACCGCCCCTGCCGCGCCGGCCGCGGCCCGTGCCTGCTGCGCCTCGAGGGAACCCACGGAGAGCTCCACCCGCGCGTCCGCCGCCGGCGTGGACAGATGCCCGACGAGCTCCGTGATGCGCCCCAGGAACTGGGCGGAGACCTGGTCGCGCACGTAGGGGTTGGGAGCGAGCAGGCGCAGGCCCGCCGGATCTCCGACCGCCTGCAGCGGCCGGATCCAGGTATTGAACTGCTGCGCGCTCAACTCGTCCTGCAGATGGTCCAGGCATTTCTGCCAGACAGCCGGTTCCACTCCGCGAATCCCCCCTCGCAGACCACGTTCGGTTGCTTTCGGAAGCGACGACGGGCGCCGGGCGGCGTCCTGCGATCCGGCGGTCATTCTACTCGCGCCGCGCGCCCCCCCGCCATGTTCGACCGTCGCCCCGCAATCCCCTCGGATCCCACTTTCTTTATGCAGATCAGCATGTTGCGCCAGAAACCGGATGTCGGAGGCCCCCTCCGCCCGAGCCGGCCTGTGCACAACTCCCGGTGACGCCTGGGGATTGCCTGTGGATAAGTCACCGCGCCGAGGAGGCTGTGGACCAACCGGGCAGATGTCCCACGTCCATACCGGACCCCGACCAGCTTTCCCCGAAGCTGTACACCCCTTCCCACCGGCCCGACGCCAGCGACGACGCCGGCTCCCGCCATCTGTCCACAGCCCCGCGGTTCCCAACAAGCACCAACACCAACAATCCTTTCCTTCTATCTCTTCTTATCTATGTCCTCCCGCCGCGGGAGCCGATCGAGTCCGCTTCACGCCTCACCGATCCGCACCGCCCGAGCGCGTTGACACCCCGACGATGCCGTCCGTAGAATCGCGCCTCTTTTTTACGGGCCCCCTTGGCGCCCGCGCACCGCGACGGTGAGGAACCATGAAGCGCACCTTTCAGCCGAGTGTCATCAAGCGCAAGCGTACCCACGGCTTCCGCGCCCGCATGGCCACGCGCAACGGTCGCAAGGTCCTCGCCCGGCGCCGCGCCCGCGGACGCAAGCAGCTGACGGTCTGAACCGGTCCCTCCCGTTCCCGTCATGCCCGGGCCCAACGCGTTCGGGCCCGAGCAGAGACTTCCCGCCAAGGCCGACTTCGATCGCGTCTTCGCCGAGGCCCGCTTCAGGATCAGGCGCCATCCCTTCATGCTTCTCGCCCGGCCGCGACCGACCGAACCCTCCCGTCTCGGTCTCGTGGTAGGCAAGAAGCACGCGCGCCGCGCGGTCCGCCGGAATCTCATTCGGCGCATCGCCCGCGAGAGCTTCCGCATCCGCAGTTTCCCGCAGCCCGTGGACGTCGTCCTGCTCGCCCGGCCGGGGGCCGCCGAGATCGACCGCACGGCACTGCGAGCGACCCTCGACGAGCTCTGGGATCGGCTGGAGCGGGACTTTCTCCGCCTCGCCCCGGAGGCCGGCGCATGAAGGCCGTCCTGCTGTTCCTGCTCCGGGTCTACCGCCGCTGGCTCTCGCCGCTCCTCGGCCCGCACTGCCGGTTCCATCCGACCTGCAGCGCCTACGCCGTCGAGGCGATCGAGCGGCACGGGGCCCTGCGCGGAAGCGCCCTCGCGCTGCGCCGTGTCCTCCGCTGCCATCCCCTGCATCCCGGGGGCTTCGATCCCGTACCCGCCGAGAAGGACCCTGTGCGATGAACCCCTCCGAGATCGGCCGCTATGCCCTCCTCGCCGGGCTGCTCGTCGTCGGCTACCTGCTCGTGCTCGCCTGGAACGACGACTACGGGGATCCCGCCCGCGGCGTGGACGCCCGCGCCGTGGCCGCCGACCCCCTCTCGGACGTCCCGCCGGCCCCGGCCAGCGTCACGGGGACCGGCTCCACCGATCCCGGGAGCGACACCGCGCCCGCGGACGTGCCGGCGGTCCGCGACCTCGAGGTACCGAGTCGGGACGCGGGCGCGGAACGCTCCGGCGACGCCGTCGACGGCACGCTCGTGCGGGTGCACACCGACGTGCTCAACCTCTGGATCGACCGGCGCGGTGGCGACATCGTCAAGGCCACGCTGCCGACCTATCCGGTCTCCCTCGACACGCCCGACGTCCCCTTCACGCTCCTGGACCGGACCCCGGACTTCGTCTACGTGGCCCAGAGCGGACTCGCCGGGCCCGACGGCGCCGACGCCGCACCGCAGGGGCGCCCGCGCTACGAGGTGGACGCGGACCTGTTCGAACTGGCCCCGGACGCCGACACCCTGGTCGTGCCGCTGCGCCACACGGACGACCGCGGGGTCACCACCGTCAAGCGCTTCGTGCTCCGGCGCGGGGACCACGCCGTGCGCATGGAACTCGAGGTCCGGAATCCGACCTCCGAGGCGCTCCAGGTCAATCTCTACGGCCAGATCAAGCGGTCACCGGGCATGCCCCCGGGCCAGGAGAGTTCGGGCCTCGGCCCGCGTCCCTACGTCGGGGCGGCCTTCACCACCGCCGAGAGCCGCTACGAGAAGGTCGACTTCGACGACCTCGACGACGAGCCCTGGCAGACCCGCGTGGAGGGTGGCTGGCTCGCCATGCTCCAGCACTACTTCCTCGCCGCGTGGATTCCCGTCACCGAGGCCGAGCATCTCTACCGGGGGCGCCGAGGCGGCGACGGCACCTACCTGGTGGAGTTCGTGGGGCCGACGCTCACGGTGCCGGCCGGCGAGGAGCGCCAGCTGGCGGCGCAGTTCTACGCCGGCCCCAAGGACCAGGACCGGCTCGAGGCCCTCGCGCCCAATCTCAGCCTCACGGTGGACTACGGCTTCCTCTGGTGGATCGCCGTGCCGCTCTTCAAGCTCCTCGACCTGCTGCACGCGCTGGTCCGGAACTGGGGCGTCGCCATCGTGCTGCTCACGCTCCTCATCAAGCTCGCGCTCTACCCGCTCTCCGCGGCGAGCTACCGGTCCATGGCCAACATGCGCAAGGTCGCCCCGGAGATGAAGCGTCTCCAGGAGCGCTACGCCGACGACCGGCAGAAGCTCTCCCAGGAGATGATGAACCTCTACAAGAAGGAGCGGATCAATCCCCTCGGGGGCTGTCTGCCCATGCTCCTGCAGATGCCCGTGTTCCTGGCCCTGTACTGGGTGCTCTACGAATCCGTGGAGCTGCGCCAGGCGGACTTCCTGCTCTGGATCGACGATCTCTCGGCCCTCGATCCCTACTTCGTGCTGCCGCTCCTCATGGGCGCGACCATGTACTTCCAGCAGACCCTGAACCCGCCCCCTCCGGATCCGACCCAGGCGCGGGTGCTCAAGCTCATGCCCGTCATGTTCACGGGCCTGTTCCTGTTCTTCCCGGCCGGCCTCGTCCTGTACTGGCTGACGAACAACGTCCTGTCCATCGCCCAGCAGTGGTGGATCACCCGTCAGATCGAGGGAGCCTCCGCGGCGGCGAAGTGATCCGCCGCGCGGCCGTCTCCCATGGGTGCC
>JAZBPF010000183.1:0-6251 GCA_036351515.1 Pseudomonadales bacterium
GACGAGGGTCACGCTCCCGGAGACCAGGGACACCGGCCAGAGCAGGAAGCGCCCGAGCGCCCGGGCCACCCGCACGCGCGGCGTCTCGAGAAACGCCGCATAGCGGACGACCGCCTGGCGGACCCCTCCCTGGATCGTGGAGATCGCGGACACCGCGTACTGCCTCCCAATCGGCCGGGCGCAAAAATGCCACAGGCGCGGGCGCCTGTCTGCCGCTTGCGGAGGAATCCCGAGGAAGGAACTCGCGAGGGCGGAACTTTCGTCGGAGGGTACGCGCCTCGGGCGCGAAGGCTTCGATCGGGCGCACGCTCGTCGCTACTGAAGTACGCTCCCACAGGTCGTGTCGACGCACCAATGTGGGAGCCAGCTTCAGCGGCGACGGTCGCGGCCCGGCCGCGGCAGATCGCTACTGAAGTACGCTCCCACGGGCCGCTCCGACGTCCCGACTGTGGGAGCAGGCTTCAGCCGCGACGGATCCGCCGGCTCAGGTCGACAGATCCAGCACCACCCGGCCCTCGATGGCGCCCTGGCGCATGCGATCGAAGATCTCGTTGACGTTCTCGAGCGGCTCCGTGCTGTGGGTCGCGTGCACCTTGCCGTGGCCGGCGAAGTCGAGGGCCTCCTGGAGATCGAGGCGCGTCCCGACGATGGAGCCGCGCACGGTGATCCCGTTGAGCACCATGTCGAAGATCGGCAGGGGGAAGTCGCCGGGCGGAAGACCGTTCAGGGACACGGTCCCACCGCGGGAGACCATGCCGAGCGCCTGCTCGAAGGCTTTCGGCGAGACGGCCGTGACCAGCACGCCCTGGGCCCCGCCTTGCGTCTCGCGCTTGATCGCCGCCGCCGGATCCGACTCCGTCCGCGCGTTCACCGTCACCGCTGCGCCGAGGCGCTTCGCGAGGGCGAGCTTGGCATCGTCGATGTCCACGGCGGCGACGTTCATGCCCATGGCGACGGCGTACTGCACCGCCATGTGTCCGAGGCCGCCGATTCCGGAGATCACCACCCAGTCGCCGGGCTTCGTGTCCGTGACCTTCAGTCCCTTGTAGACCGTCACGCCCGCGCAGAGCACCGGCGCGATCTCCGGAAACGACACGGAGGCCGGAAGGTGACCCACGAAGTCCGGATCGGCCACGACGTACTCGGCGAAGCCGCCGTTCACGGAGTAGCCGGTGTTCTGCTGCGACTCGCAGAGCGTCTCCCAGCCGCCGAGGCAGTGCCGGCAGTGGCCGCAGGCCGTGTAGAGCCAGGGCACGCCCACGCGGTCCCCTTCCCTGACGTGCTTGACCCCGGCACCGACGCCGGAGACGAACCCGACGCCCTCGTGGCCGGGAATGAACGGGGGCTCCGGCTTCACGGGCCAGTCGCCTTCCGCGGCGTGCAGGTCCGTGTGGCACACGCCCGACGCCTCGATCTTCACCTGGATCTCGCCCGGTCCCGGCTCCGGCACCGGTGCTTCCTCGATCCGCAGCGGTTCTCCGAATGCACGGACCACCGCGGCCTTCATCGTCTTCGCCATGTCGTTCCTCTCCCTTTCGTCCGATCCGGCCTCTCGTGCGCGGCCCCCGCGGTGACCGGACGATGCCGGTCGCCGCGGGCGCGCGGAGGCTCAGAAGAAGCCCAGCTTCGTGGGCGCGTAGGACACGAGCAGATTCTTCGTCTGCTGGTAGTGGTCGAGCATCATGCGGTGCGTCTCCCGGCCGATGCCGGACTGCTTGTAGCCACCGAAGGCCGCGTGCGCGGGATAGGCGTGGTAGCAGTTGGTCCAGACGCGGCCCGCCTGGATCGCCCTGCCGAAACGGTAGGCCCGATTGCCGTCCCGGGTCCACACGCCGGCCCCGAGGCCGAAGCGCGTGTCGTTGGCGATGGCCAGCGCCTCGTCCTCGTCCCGGAAGGTGGTCACGGAGAGCACCGGTCCGAAGATCTCCTCCTGGAAGATGCGCATGCTGTTGTCGCCGCGGAACACCGTCGGCTGCACGTAGTAACCGCCCGCCAGATCCCCCGCGAGCTGGTTCCGGGCGCCGCCGCAGAGGAGCTCCGCGCCCTCGCTGCGACCGATCTCCACGTAGCCGAGGATCTTCTCGAGCTGCTCCTGCGACGCCTGGGCCCCGAGCATGGTCTCGGGATCGAGGGGGTTGCCCTGGCGGATCGCCGCGACCCGCGCGAGCGCCCGTTCCATGAAGCGGTCGTAGATGCGCGCGTCGACGAGGGCCCGGCTCGGGCAGGTGCACACCTCGCCCTGGTTCAGGGCGAACATCACGAAGCCCTCGATGGCCTTGTCGAAGAAATCGTCGTCGGCGTCGAGCACGTCCGCGAAGAAGATGTTCGGCGACTTGCCGCCGAGTTCGAGGGTCACCGGGATCAGGTTCTCGCTCGCGTACTGCATGACGAGCCGGCCCGTGCCCGTCTCGCCGGTGAAGGCCACCTTGGCGACGCGCTTCGAGCTCGCGAGGGGCTTGCCGGCCTCGAGGCCGTAGCCGTTCACCACGTTCACGACGCCGGGGGGCAGCAGGTCGCCCACGAGCTCCATGAGCACGAGGATCGACGCGGGCGTCTGCTCGGCGGGCTTGAGCACCACGCAGTTCCCGGCGGCGAGCGCCGGCGCGAGCTTCCAGGTCGCCATGAGCAGCGGGAAGTTCCAGGGGATGATCTGCGCGACGACGCCGAGGGGCTCGTGGAAGTGGTAGGCGACCGTGTCGGCGTCGATCTCGGAGATCGTCCCCTCCTGGCCGCGCAGCACGCCCGCGAAGTAGCGGAAGTGGTCGACGGCGAGCGCGAGGTCGGCGGCCGTCGTCTCGCGGATCGGCTTGCCGTTGTCCCAGGTCTCCACGAGCGCGAGGTGGTCGAGGTTCGCCTCCATGCGGTCGGCGATGCGGTTCAGGATCAGGGAGCGCTCGGTGACGGAGGTCCGTCCCCAGGCGTCCTTCGCGGCGTGCGCCGCGTCGAGGGCGCGCTCCACGTCCGCCTCGCGGCTGCGGGCGACCCGGCAGAGCACGCGGCCGGTGATGGGCGACAGGTTCTCGAAGGTCTCGCCGTTCAGGGCCTCGACCCACTGGCCGCCGATGTAGTTGCCGTACTGCTGCTTGAAGGGATGCACGAGGGTCTCGGCATCGAAGACGGGCTGGTTCATCTTTCCTCTCCCCGATGGGGCATCACGTCGGATGCGTTGGGCGCCGTCTGTCGCGGCACCCTCTCCATCGCAAGGGGCGGGCCAGGTTCCCTCCGACAGCACCGAGTGGCCTCCCGCTCTTGATCCAGGTCACTGAAACGGCTCGGAACGGCCGGAATCCGGGGCCGCGGGTACCGATTCCCATGGCGAGGCGCCGGGCGGCATGGCAGGGTCCATGCGACAGGGAGGCGATGCGTCCTGCGACGACCGTCGCGTTTCGCGACAGCGCCGCGACGCCGGAGGAAGCCCATGCCCGGAATGGCCAGGGAACGGCTGCGCGCCGCTCGGCGACGCTTTCTCGAGGGCGGCACGACCCCGCCGGGCAGCGTGCCGGAGACCATCGCGCGCTCCTGGGCCCGCTGCGCCGCGCACGGCCTCGACATGACCACCCCACGGACGCCGGAACCCCTCGACGGCGGCGCCCTCGCGGAACTGCAGGCGCGCAACGAACGGCTCCTGCGCCTCGCCCGCGCCGAGCTCTCCGTGCTCCGGGCCGACGCCGCGAGCACCGACAGCATCGCGATCCTCACGGACGCGAGCGGCCTCGTCCTGGCCGCCGAGGGCCACGAGGGCTTCGCGGACCGCGCCGCGCGCGTGGCCCTGCGCCCGGGCGTCGCCTGGAGCGAGGATTCCACGGGGACCAACGCCATCGGGACCGCGCTGGCCGAGGGGCGAGCCGTGCAGGTGGTCGGCGCCGAGCACTTCTTCGAGCCGCACCGCATCCTCACCTGCGCCGCGGCGCCGATCCGCGATCCTCGCGGCACGCTCGTGGGCGTCCTCGACCTCTCCGGCTACGCGGCCGTCCCCCACGCGCACGCCGCGGGGCTCGTCCGCCTCGCCGTGGCGCAGATCGAGCACCGCTGGTTCCGCGACGGCTTCGAGCACTGCACGGTCCTGCGCGTCCATGCCGACGACGCCTGCCTGGGCACCGCGCGCGAAGGGGTGCTCGTGTTCGAGGACGACCGGCTGATCGGCGCCAACGACGCCGGGCTCACCGCCTGCGGCCTCGACCGGGGCGCGCTCGACGAAGCCCTGTTCGAGACGCTCTTCGAGCGTCTGCCGACCGCGGACGGACGCCAGGGGCTCCGCACGCGCGCGGGGGGCTCGCTCCATGCCGAAGTGCATCGGCCGCGGCCTGCGCGGCGATCGGTGACGCCTCCCCCCGTCCGTCCCGCCGTCGCGCAGGACCGGATCACCCCCCGCTACGACGCGGACCTCGAAGCCGCGCTCGACCGTGGCACCCGCCTCGTGGACGCGGACGTACCGCTCCTCGTGCAGGGAGAGACCGGAACCGGCAAGGAGGTGCTCGCCCGGGCCGTGCACGGACGCTCCCGCCGCGGGGCCGGGCCCTTCGTGGCGGTGAACTGCGCGGCGATCCCGGAAGCGCTGATCGAGGCGGAACTCTTCGGCCACGAGGACGGCGCCTTCACGGGCGCCCGGCGCCAGGGACGCCGCGGCCTGGTGGCCCAGGCGGACGGCGGCACCCTGTTCCTCGACGAGATCGGAGACATGCCGCTGGCGCTGCAGAGCCGTCTGCTGCGTGTCCTCCAGGACCGCACCGTGACCCCGCTCGGGGGCTCCGCGGCGCGCCCCGTGGACTTCGCGCTCGTCTGCGCCACGCACCAGCCGCTCCGGGCGCGGGTGGAGGACGGAAGCTTCCGGGGCGATCTCTACTACCGCATCGCCCAGTACGCCCTGAACCTGCACCCGCTTCGGGAGCATGCGGACCTCGCCGGCACCGTGATGCACCTCTGGCATCAGCTCGCCGGAGAGCGTGCGCTGGCGCAGGACGCCCGCGACGCCCTGGCGCGCCATCCGTGGCCGGGGAACTATCGGGAGCTCGTCGGCACGCTGCGCGCCGTGCTGGCCGTCGTCGACCACGCCGGGCCCGTGACGCTCGCGGATCTGCCAGCGCACTTCCGGGGCGACGGCCCGACGGTCCGGCCGAGCCCGACGGTCCGGAGCTCGGAACACCCGTCGTCCCCCCGGACGCTCCGCGAGCACACCGACGCGGCCCTGCGCGCCGCCGTCGCCGCCTGCGATGGGAACCTCTCCCGCGCCGCCCGCGAGCTCGGCATCCACCGCTCCACGCTCTACCGCCGCCTGGCGAGAGCCGACGCGACCGACGGGCACCCCTGACCGCCGAGCACGGGCCGCCGCGAAGCTGGTTCCGGCCCCTGTGCACGTCGCCGCTGAAGCCGGCTCCCACACTGCGCACGCGAATGTGGGAAGCGCACGGAGTGCGCGATCGACGACGCAGGAGGCGAGAACACCCGATCGGCGACTGCGTCGCCTTTCCACGAGAAATCACGCCTGTGGGAGCCGGCTTCAGCCGCGACGGCGAAGCCAGCACGGTGCAAGTCGCCGCTGAAGCCGGCTCCCACGACGCGCGCGAACGTGGGAAGCGCACGGAGTGCGCGATCAACGACGCAGGAGGCGCGAGCATCGGATCGGTAACTGCGTCGCCTTCCCACGAGAAACCACGCCTGTGGGAGCCGGCTTCAGCCGCGACGGCGAAGCCAGCACTATGCACGTCGCGGCTGAAACCGGCTCCCACGATGCGCGCGCGAACGTGGGAAGTGCACGGAGTGCACGATCAACGACGCAGGAGGCGCGAGCACCGGATCGGCGACTGCGTCGCCTTCCCACGAGAAACCATACGAGCGGGCTTCAGCCGCGACGGCGAAACCAGCACCGTGCATGTCCCCGCTGAAGCGGGCTCCACAGGGACGCGGCGCCGTGGAACGCGAGAGGATCAGCGCGCCCCGTATCGTCACCGGGAGCGCCAGGCGCGCCGCACCGTTCGATCGGCCCGGTCTCCGCTCACTCCCAGCGCTGCGGCACCCGCCGGATCTCGGCCGGGTCGTAGCCCTGCGCTGCGGCGATCTCCACCAGTCGTTCGTAGTCGTCTTCCGGCGGATCCGGATCGCGGCTCATGATCCAGAGGTAGTCCCGCGCGTTCCGACCGATGATCGTGTAGCGGTAGTCGTCGTCCACGTGGACGATCCGGTAGTCCGCCTTGAAGGGCCAGACGAACTGCATCTTCCACACGGCATTGCCGGTGCCCTCCACCACGAAGCCC
>JAZBPF010000184.1:0-10770 GCA_036351515.1 Pseudomonadales bacterium
CGCGCGATGCGGGACGACGACCCTAGCCGGTCTGCCCGTCCCCGGCCATGGGACCGATGCGTCCGTCGAGGGCCGGACGTCAGCGAGCGGGTCAGGAGCGGGCCACCGAGCGCTTCCCGCCGCGCTTGCCCTCTGCCCCGGGAGGTCTGCTGCGGCGCTCGGGAAGGAGCGCTGCGCGTGACGTCGCGTGCCCCCGCGATACCGGGGGAAGGTCACCCCCCGTGGAGCACCTCGATGCCTCGCGCTCGAAGCTCCTCCTCGTCGGGCTCCTCCCAGAAGCCGTTCGCCAGCGCGAAGACCTCGTCGGAGACCTCCATCTTGAAGCTGCCGCTCTTCTGCCGGTTCCGCTCGCGCACGCGGCGCCGGCGCTCCTCCAGCGGTGTGGTGAGGAGGTGGATCTTCAGCGCGCAGTCGATCGCGTCAACGCGTCGATAGAAGTCCTCGCGGTCGGCGCGGCGCACGAGCCCCAGTTCGAGAATGGGGTCGATCCCGTGGTCCAGGAGGCTGCAGGTCACCTCCCAGAGCTGCGCGAGGCACCGTGCCTTGCGTTCCGTGTACCAGGGCAGGAATCCCTCGGCGGGGCGGTCCGGGGAGAACAGCGTGACCATCCAGGCGTCGAGGTCGAGATGGGGCGCGCCGACGGTCCAGGACAGTCGCGCGGCGTAGGTCGACTTGCCGGCGCCGACGGGTCCCTCGACGAGGTGGATCGTGGCCATGGCGGCTCGCTGCGGGTTCGGAGGATGACCTGGAGGATAGGGCGCTTCGGGGTGGGGCGGCAGTCTGTTACCTTCGAGGTGCTGTTGGTCGGGCCGGGGCTCGATCGAGTGCCTCCGGCGTGCAGCGTGCCCAGGACCCACCCTATCCCGACGACATCGTGGGGAACGAGAATGCGGAGGAGCTCGCGAGCGTTCGCGGTCCGAGACGTGCTCGGATGGAAGCCCGGGAGCAGCGGCGCCGCCGACGACCTGATCGCCCGCTGGTGCTTCACAGTGCCTTGCTCCCTGGGCCTGGTCTTCGCGCTTTGTCCGGCATCGTGAGCGCGGTTCGGATCGTGGAATGCCTGGCCACGCGGGCCTTCGGGTCCCTTGCGTTCAGCGGAACCGTCGTTCCCTTCTGTATGGCCATGCTTGGTTGCGTGGCCGTGCAGCCCGACGAGGCCTGGCGCATGCGTTTCGATCATGGCTCCGGCTGGTTCGGGCGCGGCGCTACGCTCGTGGTCGACTCGCGTGGCAACGTCGTGCGTGCAGGGTTTTCCGACCCGAGTCAGCCAGCCGCTGCCTGTGGTCGACTCTCCCCGGAGGAACTCCGGGGACTTCAGAAGGCCTTCGAGGACTGGCGCCGGGAAACCGGTGGCCGGCGTTTCCATGCTACCGAAGCCTGCGACGACGGTGGAATCGAGCGCGCGGAACTCGTCTGGCGGGATCCGGATGGCACGGTGCACGACTCCGCGATCGTCCTGGAGGGCTGTGGCCACTCGCTGCCGCCGGCGGTGGACACGCTGATGGAAAGGCTCTGGAGCGTCCGGACCGTCGCCTCGAACGCCTGCGTTCCGGGGGCCCTGCTCCGTTCCCGCTAGCCGGTCCACGATGGCGTGGTTCGGAGGGGATCGCCCGTTGCGTCGCGACCCGCGTGAGGTCCACCGCGACGCTGCCATGCGTTTCGCGGGAGACGGTCGATCCGAAGCGCGCCTGCGATGCTGCGGAGCGGGCCGTCTCAGCTCGCGGAGCCGCTTCCGAGAGAGCTGCGCGCGGGCAGGACGCCCTGCTCGACGAGGCGGTCGAGGCGCGCTTCGACGCGCGCGAGGATGCCCTCGGCGTCGAGGCCGGCGGCGGCCATCTCCTTCTCCGGGCTGCCGTGGGGCAGCCAGTAGTCCGGCAGCCCGATGTTGAGCACGGGCACGGCGGCGCCCTCCTCCAGGAGTACCTCGTTCACACCGGAGCCGGCGCCGCCGGCGATCACGTTCTCCTCGAGCGTGACGATCAGGTCGTGCTCCGCCGCCATGCGCAGGATGCAGGCGCGATCCAGGGGCTTCACGAAGCGCATGTTCACGACGGTGGCGTCGAGGCGTTCGGCCACCGCGAGCGCCGGCGTGACCATGCTGCCGAAGGCGAGCAGGGCGACGCCGCCGCCCTCGCGGAGCACCTTGGCCTCGCCGAGGGGGATCGCCTCCATCTCCCGGCGGATCTCGACGCCGGGGCCCTTGCCACGGGGGTAGCGCACGGCGGCCGGGCCTTCGTGCACGTAGCCCGTGTAGAGCATCTGCCGGGTCTCGTCCTCGTCGGACGGCGCCATCACCACCATGTTGGGAATGCAGCGCAGGTAGGAGAGGTCGAAGATCCCGGCGTGCGTGGGGCCGTCCTCGACGAGACTGGCCCGGTCCAGGGCGAAGAGCACGTCGAGGTTCTGGATCGCCACGTCGTGGATCAGCTGGTCGTAGGCGCGCTGCAGGAAGGTGGAGTAGATCGCCACCACGGGCTTCGCGCCCTCGCAGGCGAGGCCCGCGGCCAGCGTGACCGAGTGTTGCTCGGCGATGCCCACGTCGTGGTAGCGCTCCGGGAAGCGCTCGCAGAACGCCAGGAGATCCGAGCCCTCGCACATGGCCGGCGTGATGCCGACGAGGCGCTCGTCCCGTTCGGCCATGTCCACGAGCCAGTTGCCGAAGACGTTCGAGTACTTCGGCGTGTTGGCGCCCTGCACGGCGGTCGCGGGCTTGCGCGGCTCGATCTTGCCGAGGGAGTGCATGCCCCGGGGGTGACTCTCCGCCGGCGCGTAGCCGCGCCCCTTCTGGGTGATCACGTGCAGGAACTGCGGGCCCGTGAGCTTGCGGATGTTGCGCAGGGCCACGAGCAGCTCGTCGAGGTCGTGACCGTCCACGGGGCCGATGTAGTTGAAGCCGAGCTCCTCGAAGAGCGTGCCCGGCACCACCATGCCCTTCATGTGCTCCTCGGTGCGCGCCGCGAGCTGGCGCACCGGCGGGATGGCGGAGAGCACGCGCTTGCCGCCCTCGCGCACGGAGGCGTAGAGGCGGCTGGCGAAGATCCGTGCGAAGTAGCGCGACAGGCCGCCCACGTTCTCGGAGATGGACATGGCGTTGTCGTTCAGGACCACGAGCAGGTCCTCGCGGCACTCGCCGGCGTGGTTCAGGGCCTCGAAGGCCTGGCCCGCGGTCATGGCGCCGTCGCCGATGACGGCGACGACCTTGCGCCGGCGGCCCTGCATGCGCGAGGCGATGGCCATGCCGAGGGCCGCGCCGATGGAGGTGCTCGAGTGGCCGACGCCGAAGGTGTCGTAGGGCGACTCGTCGCGGACCGGGAACGGCGCGAGGCCGCCGGACTGGCGCATGGTGGTCATGCGCTCGCGGCGGCCCGTGAGGATCTTGTGGGGGTAGGCCTGGTGGCCCACGTCCCAGACGAGGAGGTCGTCCGGGGTCTCGAGGACGTAGTGGAGCGCGAGCGTGAGCTCGACGACCCCGAGCCCCGCGCCGAAGTGGCCCCCGGTCTGGCCGACGCTCCAGGCGAGGAAGGCCCGGAGCTCCTCGGCGAGCGCCGGGAGGTCCTCCGCGGCGAGCGCGCGCAGGTCGGCCGGGGTCTCCACCCGGTCCAGGAGGGGTGTGTCGGGCCGCGTGAGCGGGATCTCTTCGAGCATCGTTCAGCCGGTCCGCGTCCTGCCTCTTGCCGGATTCCGCAGTGTACTCGCGCAGGGCCCGGATCCGATGGGGCGCCTCCGTGCCCGGTCGAGTCTACACAATGCGGCGACGACGGGGCCCGTCAGCTGCGCCGGTCCCGCACCCAGGCCACGAAGGCCGCGAGTTCACCGGACCGGGGGAGGGCGGCGAGGGCCGCCTCCGCCTCGGCGCAGAGGGCCGCGGCCCGGGCCCGGGCGCCGTCGACGCCGAGCAGGGCCACGTAGGTGTGCTTGTCCGCCGCGGCGTCGGCCCCGGCGGTCTTGCCCAGGGTCGCCGTGTCGGCGGTCGCGTCGAGGAGGTCGTCCACCACCTGGAAGGCGTGGCCGAGGGCCGTGCCGAAGCGGTCCAGGGTGGCCCGGAGCGGGGCGTCGGCGACGCCCGAGGCGAGGGCGCCGAGGTCCACGGCGGCGCGGATCAGGGCGCCGGTCTTGCGCGCGTGGATGGCCGTGAGCGCCGCCTCGCCGACGGCGCCGTCCTCGCGGGCGCGACCGGTGGCGGCCATGTCCAGGGCCTGGCCGCCCACCATCCCGGCGACTCCGGCGGCCGCCGCGAGGGTGCGCACCATCTCGAGGCGCACGGCCGGGGCGAGCGGGTCGAGCTGCGGATCGCCGGCGAGGACCTCGAAGGCGAGGGTGGCGAGGCCGTCCCCGGCGAGGATCGCCGTCGCCTCGCCGAAGCGCACGTGCACCGTGGGCTGGCCCCGGCGGAGCGTGTCGTCGTCCATGGCGGGCAGGTCGTCGTGGACGAGGGAGTAGGCGTGGATCAGTTCCACGGCGGCGCCGGCGGCGCGGGCGGCCGCGTGGGCCGCGGGGTTCTCCGGGGCGAGGGCCTCGCAGGTCGCGAGGGCGAGGGCCGGGCGCAGGCGCTTGCCGCCGAGGAGCACGGCGTGCTCCAGCGCGCCCTGGAGGGCGGGCTCCGCCGCCGGGTGGGCGCGCAGCACCGCGTCGAGCGCGGCGTCGATCCCGGGGCGCCGGTCCGCGAGCCAGGCGTCGAGGGGGGTACCGGTCGCGGCGCTCAACCGTCGTCGTCGCCGGCGTCGGGCGCGTCGAAGGGCGCCGTCTCGAGGCTGCCGTCCTCCCGCTCGAGGAGAACCCGCACGCGCTGCTCGGCGTCGGCGAGGGCCTGCTGGCAGCGGCGCGTGAGGTGGATGCCGCGCTCGAAGGCGGCGAGGGAGGCGTCGAGGGTGAGTTCCCCGCTCTCCATGCGCTCCACGAGCGCCTCGAGCTCCTCGAGGGCGCGCTCGAAGTCCGGCAGGTCCTCCTCGGCAGCGGACGCGTCCGCCGCGGGCTTCGGATCGGTCACGGGTCCCTCCTTCGCTGCGGCGACGGTAGCGCCGCGGCCGGCGGCCTGCAATGCACCGGCCGCCGCTTGCGTCCTCGCGGCGGGCACCGCACTCTCTGCCGCGGGTAGCCCGGGAAGGGCCGAGCGGGGACGTCCCGCCCACGGAGGAACGGAGGAAGTACATGGACCGCAAGACGCGTTCTGCAGGCGCCCTCGCGGGCGCGATCCTGCTCGCCGGCAGCGCACTGGTGGCGAGCGCCGCCGAAGGCGACATCGAGTATCGGCAATCGGTCTACTCGTCGATCGGCGGCCACATGTCCGCCATGAGCGCCATCCTCAAGCAGGAAGTGCCCCACACGATGGACCTCGCGGTGCACGCGCAGGGCATCGCCGAGCTCGCACCGCTCACCATGCACCTGTTCCCGGAAGGCTCCGGCGAAGGCCGGACCAAGGCGAAGGCCGCGATCTGGGAGAACCCCGACGACTTCGACGAGAAGCGGCAGAACTTCATCGACGCCGCCGGGGCCCTCGGCGACGTGGCCGGTGCCGACATGGAGACCTTCGTCGGCGCCTTCCGCGAACTCGGCGGCACCTGCAAGGCCTGCCACGACGACTACAAGGCGGACTGAACCCCGCCCCGTCCCCGGGCCGGCCGGCCCGGGGGCGACCCCTGCCGCGCGGGACGCCGCACTAGAGCCGCGTGACCACCCACCACACGATTCCCGCGCTCACCGCCCCGAGGATCAGCCCCGCGAGGAGGCGCTGACCGTCCACGCCGGCCTCCGGCGGGACGTCCCGCCGCCGTCCGGTGACCATGGGCAGCACGATCCGCTCGCCGAACCAGAGCCGGTGCACGAGCAGGGCGGCCAGATGCAGCCCCACGAGGCCGCCGACGGTCCAGGGTCCCCAGGCGTGCACGGTGGTCGCGAAGGAGACGGTCTCGTCCTCCACGAGATGCACGAGGGGTCCCTCCACGAACAGGTCGTCGCTGGCGAAGAGCCCCGTGGTCGCCTGGACGGCGACGGCGAGGAGCAGGGCGACGATGGTCCAGCCCGCCAGCGCGTTGTGGCCGGCCTCGTCCGGCGGGTTCCCGCGGAGCGCGGCGCGGGCCCACGCCAGCACGGGAGCCGGTCCGCGCAGGAAGCTCGCGAAGCGCGCGTGGCGGGTGCCGGCGAAGCCCCAGGCGACCCGGAACAGCACCAGCCCGAGGGCGACGAAGCCGCTGCGCTGGTGCCAGTCCATGGCCTCGAACCCGCCCGTGAGGCCCGTGTAGAGGCACACGGACACGGCGATCGCCAGCGCCCAGTGGAACAGGCGCAGGGGCAGGTCCCAGATCAGCACGCGGGACTCCTGCTCGGCCCCGGTGCCGCCTTCCGCGCCGCTTTCGCTCATGCTTCCGCTCCCGTCCGTCGAGCCCGTGCTCCGGTGCCTGGCCCGCATCGCTCACCGATTCACGGCTGCGGCCGCGGAGCTACCGGAAGATCCAGCGTTGCGCTCGGATCGGGTGCAGGGCGTACTGCCCAGTACGCCGGCGCGCCCGATCCGTCGCGCGCCTTGTCTTTTCCGGCATCTCCACGCCCTCGCTCTGCGAATCGGTGAGCGATGCGGGCCAGGGATCCGCGCTTCCCCGGGGTGCCGTCCGTCGTGACGCAGGTCTCGATCGGGGGGCCCGCGGCTTGCCTCCCGGGGATCAGCCGCTTTAATGGGCGTCGTTCCCGTCCGCCGAGGATCGCCATGAGCCGCGAAGCCAAGCGCCCGCGCGAGACCACGAATGCCGACGAGCGTCGGCGCAACCCGCGCTTCCCGAACTCCTCCCTGTGGTCCGACGACCGCCGCGAGGCCCATCGGGACGAGCGTGACCGCACGCTCGAGGAGGTCGGACTGATCACGGACCGCACGCTGCCGTCCTCGGACTGACCCGCGTCGCTTCCTGCCCGAGGGTTCAGTCCGCGTCGGGCCAGGGCGGCCGCGCCGCCCGGTAGCGCTCCAGCCGCGCGCGCAGCTCCGCGCCGCGCGCCCGGCCCTCCGCATCCTCCGTCGGTGCGCCGCCGTCCGCGAGCACCGCGAGCGCCCGTTCCTGGGCCGCCACCGCGTCCTCGAAGCGCCCGTTCGCCGCCAGCGCGGCCGCGAGGGTCTCGAGGAAGCTCGCGTCCGAGGTCGTCGGGTCCGCCTCCTCCACGAGGGCGAGGGCCCGGGGCGCGTCCCGCAGGCGGGGGTCGTCGGCCGTGGCCAGGAGCCACGCCAGGGCCCGGCTCGCGTCTTCGTCGCCCTGCTCCGCGGCCCGTTCCAGCCAGTAGGCCGCACTCGCGAGATCCCGCGCCGTGCCCCGGCCGCGCTGGTAGAGCAGCCCCAGGTTGAGCTGGGCGGTCGGTTCGTCGCGGCGTGCGGCGCGCAGATACCAGCGCAGCGCCTCCTCCGGTTCCGGCGCGAGCCCCGCGCCCGTGTCGTAGAGCCAGGCGAGGCGCACCTGGGCGCCGAGGTCGCCCTGCTTCGCGGCCTCCTTCAGCCACATGCGGGCCCGCTCCGGGTCCTCCGGTACCCCCCGGCCCTCGAGGTAGAGCTGCCCCAGGCGCTCCTGCGCGGCCGCGAAGCCTCGCTGCGCGGCCTGCTGCAGCCAGCCGGCGGCGCGGGGCGGATCGGTCTCCCGGAGCAGCTCGCCGAGCTCGTACTGGGCGCGGGTCTCGCCGCGGGTCGCCGCCCGCGTGAGCCAGCGCTCCGCGCGCGCCGGATCGGCGGCGAGGCCGCCGCGGGGGGCGCCGTCCCGGAGCAGCCGGGCGGCCTGGAGCATGGCCTCCACGCGCCCGTCCTCCGCCGCGGCCTCGAACCAGTGGACCGCCTCGGCGGCGTCGGGCCGCGCCCCGGTGCCCCGTTCGAGGAGCAGGGCCAGGTTGAAGCGCGCCTCCGTGTGCCCCTGGCGCGCCGCGAGGCGGTAGAGGCGGACCGCCTCCCGCGGGTCCCGGGGCACGCCGAGGCCGTGCAGATGGAGCCAGGCCAGGGCCGCGCGGGCGGCGGCGAGCGTGGGGTCGAATTCCAGCGCGCGGCGGTAGTCCTGGCCGGCGGAGACGTAGAGGCCGTCCCGGTAGAACATCAGTCCGCGCAGGTGGTAGGAGAGCGCGCGACCTTCGCGCGGCAGGCCCGGCGCGATGGTGACGGGGTCGAGCAGCGTGCGGGCGAGGCCGTGGTGACCGGCGCGCGCGGCCTCCACGGCGCGCTCGAGCGCCCGGCCGGCGTCCAGCGCCTGGGCCGGGGTGGCCGCGAGGAGCACGGAGGCGAGCAGGATCCGGCGCAGCAGCGTCTTCGTCGGTGGCGTCATCGCAGGCGGGCATCGCGAGCGGTCCTGCGTCCGAGTGTACCGGTCCCCCGGCGCCGTGCCAGCCGGCCCGCATCCCTCGACGATTCGCGCTGCGAGGGCGTGGAGCCGGCGGAGAAGACGAGGCGCGCGGGAGCGGGCGCGCAGGCGTCCTGGACCGCACGTCCTGCACCCGCTCCGGGCGCACCTCAGGATCTTCCGGTAGCTCCGCGGCCGCATTCGGGAATCGGTGACGGTTGCGGGCCAGGGTGGGCAGCGGCGTCCGGACGCGCGAGGATGGGGCCTTCCCCCGAGACGGAGCACCCATGGAGACCGATCCCCCCGGCGAACAGCACCGGCTCCGCCTGCGCAACCTGCGGCGCGAGGACTACGCCGAGGTCCGCGCCCTCATGGAGGTGGTCTACCCGGACATCGGCGGCGCCTGGAGTCGCCCGGTGGTGGAGCGCCTCGTGGAGGACTTCCCCGAGGGGCAGCTGTGCATCGAGGACAACGGTCGCGTGGTCGCCTGTGCGCTCACGGTCCGCGTGGACTACAACCGCTTCAGCAATCCCCACCGCTACGACGACCTCATCGGCGAGCGGCGCATCCTCCACGCGCCCGAGGGCGACGCGCTCTACGGCCTCGACGTCTTCGTGCACCCCGAGTACCGGGACTTCCGCCTCGGCCGGCGCCTCTACGACGCGCGCAAGGAGCTCTGCTACGAGCTGAACCTGCGCGGGATCCTCGCCGGCGGTCGCATCGTCGGCTACGGCGAGCACGCCGACGAGCTGAGCCCGGAGGCGTACATCGACCGGGTCCGGCGCAAGGAGCTGCACGACCCGATCCTCTCCTTCCAGCTCTCCAACGACTTCGACGTCAAGCGCCTCATGCGCGGCTACATCCCCGAGGACCGCAAGAGTCGCGGCTACGCGACGCTCCTGGAGTGGGACAACCTCTACTACGAGCCCGCGGAGACGCCCCTCGTCGAGGCGCCGAAGACGCAGGTGCGGGTGGGGGTCGTGCAGTGGCAGATGCGACCCATCGACTCCCTCGAGGGGCTGCTCTCGCAGATCGAGTTCTTCGTCGACGCGCTCTCGGACTACCAGAGCGACTTCATCCTCTTCCCGGAGTTCTTCACGGCCCCGCTCATGGGCCTGTCGGATCGCACGCTGCCGCCCACGGAGTCCGTGCGCTTCCTCGCCACCTTCACCTCGCGCATCGTCGAGGCGGTCTCGCGTCTCGCGGTCACCTACAACGTCAACGTGGTGGCCGGCTCCATGCCCCAGCTCGAGGACGACGTGCTCTACAACGTCGCCTACTTCTGCGGCCGCGACGGGGCCGTGGCGGAGCAGTACAAGCTGCACATCACGCCGAACGAGGCCGAGTACTGGATGATCAGCGGCGGCGACGGCCTGCGCCTGATCGAGACGGACGCCGGGCGGATCGGCGTGCTCATCTGCTACGACGTGGAGTTCCCGGAGCTGCCGCGGCTGCTCGCGGAGCAGGGCATGGACATCCTCTTCGTGCCCTTCTGGACCGACACGAAGAACGGCTTCCTGCGCGTGCAGCGCTGCGCCCAGGCGCGGGCCATCGAGAACGAGTGCTACGTGGTGATCTCGGGCAGCGTGGGCAACCTGCCCCAGGTGGACAACCTCGACCTGCAGTACGCGCAGTCCGCCGTGTACTCCCCCTCGGACTTCGCCTTCCCGCACGACGCGATCATCTCCGAGACCACGCCCAACACGGAGCAGCTGCTGCTCGTGGACCTCGATCTCGAGAAGCTCCAGGAGCTGCGGGCCGAGGGCTCCGTGCGCAACGGCCGGGACCGGCGCCGCGACCTCTTCACGCTCACCTGGACCGGCCGGGCGCCCGGTCCGGAAGCGGTCTCCGGGAGCCGGGAGCGCGCCGCGACGGACGTTCCTTCCGGCGGGACGGGTGGAGCCGTGCGGGGACGGGTGCTCGGTTAGAGTTTCATGGCGGGGCCGACCTCGGTCACAGGGCCCTCGCCAGCGGGTCGGCGGCGGGGGGCCGGCGCGCGGTCTCGAGGACGGGACGCCCCACCCGTACCCCGGCGGGAGATCGGTCGGTGTCCGCGCTCATGCACATCAACGAAGAAGCCTGGCGCCAGCTCCGGGCCGACGTCGGAGGCGACGTGCTCCACCTGGTGGTCGCGCGCTTCCACGACGAACTCCAGGACCGCGCCCAGCGCATCGTCGCCGCGGTCGAGGCCCTCGACACCGGCGGCATCTCCCGCGAGGCCCAGTCCATCAAGTCCGCTGCGCGCACCGTGGGCCTCGACAAGCTCGCCGACTGCGCCGAGACCATCGAGGACGCGGTCCGCAACGACGCCTTCGAGGCCGTGCTCGAGAACACGGGCACCCTCGCGGAACTCTGCCGCCGGGGCGCCCGCATCCTCGCGGAGCGTTGCTACGGGCCCGAGCGATCCTGACCGCCTGACCGCCTGACCGCCTGACCGCCTGACCGCCTGACCGCCTGACCGCCTGACCGCCTGACC
>JAZBPF010000185.1:0-7140 GCA_036351515.1 Pseudomonadales bacterium
CTCGAGAACGGCGCCGGCGCCCCGCCGGACGTCCCGGACCTGCGCTCCGATCTCTCGACCATCATCGCCGTGCCCGAGGGGCGCGCCTACCTCGCCCAGGTCCCCGGCGCTTCCCAGGCCCCGCTCTCCGACGCGGGCCTCGCGGCGGTGCTGAACTGGATCCTCGAGACCTTCGATGCGGATGCCGGCGACTTCCGTCGCTTCACCGCCGAGGAGATCGCCGGCTACCGCGGGACCACGCTCCTGGACCCGCTGCGCCGGCGCGAGGAGCTCTGGGACGCGGCCGCCGCGGCCCGCGAGCTGGCGGGCTACCGACGATGAGTCCCCGTCTCCGCGCTGCCTCGCTGCTGCTCGTCCTCGCCGCCGTCGTCGCTCCGGCTCCGGCCCTCGCGGCGCCGCCGCTCCCGGACACGCTCCGTCTCTACGTCCTCGACTGCGGCCGCATCCGCCTGCCCACGGTCACGGACTTCGGCCTCGCCGACACGGACACGGAGGTGCGCACGCTCGCCGTGCCCTGCTACCTGATCGAGCATCCCGAAGGCCGTCTGCTCTGGGACGCGGGGCTGCCCGCGTCCTTCGCGGGCGGCGAGTGGATCGAGGCGGACGGGGCCGAGCACCGGCTCGACGCCACGCTCCCCGAGCAGCTCGCGGGCCTCGGTCTCGTCCCCGAGGACGTCGACCTGCTCGCCTTCTCCCACTTCCACTACGACCACGCCGGGCAGGCCAACGCCTTCGCGGGCGCGACGCTGCTGATCCAGGAGGCGGAGCACGCGGTCGCCTTCGGTGACGATCCGGGCGTGGCCTTCTTCGTGCCGGAACTCTACGACGCCCTGGCGGACGGCCCGACGGAGCGCCTCGACGGCGAGCACGACGTCTTCGGCGACGGCCGCGTCGTGCTGATCCCCGCGCCCGGCCATACGCCCGGCCACCAGGTGCTCTATCTCGAGCTCGAGGAGACCGGGCCCCTCGTGCTCTCCGGGGACCTGTACCACTTCGCCGCCTCGCGGGCGTTGCGCGCGGTGCCGCTCTTCAACACGGACGCGGACGCGACGCGGGCGTCCATGGACCGCATCGAGGCGCTGCTCGTCGAGCGCGACGCCGCCTTCTGGATCCAGCACGAACTGGCACGCTTCGAGACCCTGCGCACGGCGCCGGACTGGTACGAGTGATCCGGCGCGTCGCGTCCACCGCGGCGCGTGCGTAGAATCCTCGCGAACGCCCGCAACGGAAGCCGCCCGTGACGATCAGCGACCTCGGCGCCCTCGGGGAATTCTTCGGCGCCTTCGCCGTCTTCGCCACGCTGCTCTTCCTCGCCCTGCAGGTGCGCTTCGCTCGCCGCGCCTCCGACGACACGTCGGTGATCATGCGCAGCCAGAGCATGCGCGAGATCCTCCTCGCCCTCGCGCGCGATCCCGACCTGAACACCCTCTACCTGCGCTGGCTCGACCAGCCGGAGGAGAAGGTGCTCGAGGCGCTCGGGCGCGGCGATCTCGAGGTGACGCGCTTCGCCAACGTCTGCCTGTCCGTGCTCGTGACGCTCCAGTCCTCCTGGCTCACGGACCGCTCGCCCATGGGCGCGGAGCTCACGCACTCGCGCCTGCGCTGGCAGCTCGAGCGGTCCGGCAGCCGGGCGGTCTGGAGCGTGTTCCGCGACGTGCACTTCTACCGCGAGTTCCGGGACGAGGCGGACGCGCTGGTCGAGACGCTGCGGCGCGAACCGCCCGCGCCCCCGGGGCCGCCACCGGGTCTGCCCGGCGCGGCCGCGGCGTCCTGAGTTCCCGTTCCTGCCGGAGATCCCCATGCCCCGACCCTTGCGCGCCGTCGTCGCGACCTGCCTCGTCCTCGCCCTCGCTTCGTCCGTCGCCGCGGAGACGAGCGTGCTGCCGATGCGCGAGCGCGCCGCCGTGATCGACGGCTGGATCGCGCACCGCGTGGAACACGTCCTGCCCGCGCTCATGCGCCGCGCGGACATCGACCTCTGGGTCCTGATCTCGCGCGAGTACAACGAGGATCCGGTGCTCGAGACCTTCCTGCCGGCGACCTGGCAGTCGGCACGCCGGCGCACGATCCTGCTGATCCACGACCGCGGGCCGGAGCATCCCCTCGAGACCCTCGCGGTGGCCCGCTACCCCGTGGGCGACACCTTCGTGCAGGCCTGGGACAAGGAGCGCGACGGCGACCAGTGGACGCACCTCGCGCGCCTGATCGACGCGCGGAACCCCGAGCGCATCGGCGTGAACGTCTCCGACACCTTCGCCCTCGCCGACGGCCTCACGCACACGGAGCACGAGCTCCTGCTCGAAGCGCTGCCGGAGCGCCTGCGCGGCCGCGTCGTCTCCGCCGAGGACCTCGCCATCGGCTGGCTCGAGACCCGTTCGGCACCGGAGCTCGAGGTCTATCCGCAGATCGTGCGCATCGCCCACGAGATCATCGCCGAGGGTCTTTCCGAGGCCGTGATCCAGCCGGGCGTCACCACGACCGAGGACGTGCAGTGGTGGTACCGGGAGCGGATCCGCGAGCGCGGTCTGACCGCCTGGTTCCACCCCTCCGTGTCCGTGCAGCGCCCGGAGGACGGGACCGTGGACCACAAGGCGGAGGTGCTCGCCGACGGCGTCGCCGTGATCCGCCCGGGCGATCTCGTGCACGTGGACTTCGGCATCACCTACCTGCGCCTGAACACGGACACGCAGCAGATGGCCTACATCCTGCGCCCGGGTGAGACCGAGGCGCCCGCGGCGCTGCGCGAGGCCCTCGCGCGCGGCAACCGGCTGCAGGACGTTCTCACGGGGCAGTTCGCGACGGGGCGGACCGGGAACGAGGTGCTCGCCGCCGCCCTCGCGCAGGCGGAGGACGAGGGCATCACGGCGTCCATCTACACGCACCCCATCGGCTTCCACGGCCATGCGGCCGGCGCGACCATCGGCCTCTGGGATCAGCAGGGCGGCGTGCCCGGCCCCGGGGACTATCCGCTCTACCCGGACACGGCCTGGTCCATCGAGCTCTACGCCGCCTCGGAGCTGCCCGGGTGGGGCGGGGAGGTGCGCATCAAGCTCGAGGAGGACGCGTTCTTCGACGGCGAGTCCGTCCGCTATCTCGACGGGCGCCAGACCCGCTTCCACCTGATCCCGCGGCCGGGCGGGGCGGCGTGCTGCACGCTCGGCGTTCCTGCGCCCCGATGACCTTGGTCGCCGCTGACGCCGGCTCCCACAGGGCCTTCGTCGTCGGGTCTTCGGACGCCTGCTAGACTTCCGGCGATTCCCGCCAGGCAGGGGCTGCGGGGAAGGGGCACCAGGGGACCGCAGCGACGCCGGCGTCGGGAACACCCATGAGCGAAGCCACCACTTCCGCACCGGCGGCCGGCGGCAGCATGCTGCAGGGGCTCTCCCGGGCGCTGTTTCCGTTCCTGCACCATCCGGATCTCTCCGACGGGGAGATCCGCACCCGCCTGTTCGTGTCCATCGTCTCCTTCGCGGGCACGCCGGCGCTGCTGTACTTCGGGGGCCGCAACTTCGAAGTCGGCAACGCCGTCCTCGGCTGGCTGGAGCTGTTCTGCGCCGGCCTCTGCATCGCCATGTACTTCGCGGCCCGGGTGCGCTCCGTGCGCTACCTGCCGCGCGTGGTGCTCGTCGTCGCCATCGTCATCGTCGCCTATGCGCACGCCTCCCCGAGCGGCGGGATCACGCTCATCTGGCCCGTGCTGTTCCCGGTGCTCGTGACCTTCGTCTACGGCGGCCGCGAGGGCCTGCTCTGGTCCGTGGGCCTCTTCGCCTTCTGGTGGACCCTGTTCACGCGACCCGAGTGGCTCGGGGTGGTCCCGGACTCCGCGTACTGGCCGGACGAGGGCGAGACCGCGGACTTCTTCTTCTGCTATCTCCTCATCGTCCTCGTGACGCTCGGCTACGAGGCCCTGCGCACGAACGCCATGAGCCTCGCGGACGCCCGGCAGACCCGCCTCGCGGAGGCACTCGAGCGCCTCCGGCACGGCGAGCAGCGCCTGCGGGACTTCGCCGACACGGCCTCGGACTGGCTCTTCGAGCTCGACCGGGAGCTGCGCATCAGCTGGGTCTCCTCGCGCTGGAAGGTGCTGACGGGACGCCAGCCCGAGGACATCCTCGGCCAGAGCATCTTCGCCTTCGTGGAAGGGCCCTACTTCGACGACGCCGAGGAGGTGCGCGCCCGCCTCGAGCGACGCGAACCGCTCCGCAACGTGCGCCAGCGGATCGCGCGGCCGGACGGCTCCGTGCTCCACGTATCCGTTCGGGCCGATCCGGTCCTCGACGAGCAGGGGCGGTTCCTCGGTTACCGGGGCGCGTCCCAGGACGTCACGGAGCGGGAGCGCGCCGCCGAGGTCATGCGCGAGAAGGACCGCGCCCTCGTGCAGGCCAGCAAGATGGAGGCCGTGGGGCAGCTCACGAGCGGTGTCGCCCACGACTTCAACAACCTGCTCACGGTCATCGTCGGCAACCTCGAGCTCCTGGGCATGCGCCTCGAGGACGCCGGGATCGACGACGAGGAGCTCGCGCAGGCCATGGCCGCCTCCCAGCGCGCCGCCGACCTCACCTCCAAGCTCCTCGCCTTCTCCCGTCGCCAGTCCCTGACCCCCGTGGTCGTCGAGCCGGCGCCCATGCTCGAGGGCATGGTCGCGCTGCTCCGGCGCACCCTCGGCGAGGCGATCACGGTCACCGTGGACACGGCGCCGGGTACCTGGCCCTGCAAGGTGGACCGCTCCCAGCTCGAGAACGCGCTGCTGAACCTCGCCATCAACGGCCGCGACGCCATGGCGGAGGGCGGGGACCTGCGCATCGAGGCGTCGGGCCGGACGCTCACGGCCGAGGAGGGCGCTCCCCTGCAGCTGCCGGCGGGGGACTACGTCTCCATCCGGGTCACCGACACCGGCTGCGGCATGCCGCCGGAGCTCCTCGAACACGTCTTCGAGCCCTTCTTCTCCACCAAGCCCCAGGGCCGGGGGACGGGGCTCGGGCTGAGCATGGTCTACGGCTTCGTGCGCCAGTCCGGCGGCGGCGTGCGCATCGACAGCACGCTCGGGGCGGGGACGGCCGTGGAGCTGCTGCTGCCCCGGGCGAGCGGTGCCGTGGAGCAGCGTCCCGCCGCGGGCCGGGCGGCGCTGCGCTCCGGCGAGGGCGTGCGCGTGCTCGTGGTGGAGGACGAGGCTGGCGTGCGCGAACTGGTCCGGTCCATGCTCCAGCGCCTGGGCTATGCCTGCGACGCGGCGGAGACCATCGACGAGGCGCTCGCGCTCCACGCCCGGGAGGGCCACGACCTCGTGCTGTCCGACGTGGTGCTCGCCGCCGGGGAGAGCGGCATCGACCTGGTGCGGACCCTGCGGCAGCGGGCCCCGGGCATCCGTGCCCTGTTCATGTCGGGCTACTCGGAGGAGGCCTTCCGCTCGCGGGATCCCCTCGAGGAGCCGGTCGACCTGCTCCCCAAGCCCTTCGGCCTCGCGGAGCTGGGCGCACGGCTCGAGACGCTGCTGCGGGACTAGACTCGTTTACAATCCCTTCACACGCGTTTCACGGCTCGCGCGCGAGCGTGGATGCGGTTGCCAGGGAGGGTGACCACCCGCCTCGCCCCTCGTCGAGCGGCTCGATCAACCTGCCGTTCACGAAGCGGAACGAAGCGCGGCCGAAGACGATGCCCATCACCTGGTTCACCGACCGCGACCGCCGGTTCCGGATCGGCTATCTGCCGTCCGACGCCACCATGGACGACTTCGCCGAGAGCGTGCGGGTGCACGTCCGGCCCGTCGAGGGCTTCGCGGACTTCGACGAGATCACCGTCTTCGCCGACCTCTCCCGGCTCGTGGAGACGGCGCCCCCGGCCCGGGCCGCCGAGATCGTCGCTTCCCTCTACGGCGCGGAGCGCGAGGCGCGCACGGCCCTCGTCGTGCGCCGGAAGGTCGATTTCGGCATCCTGCGCATGTACGCCGCCTACCGGGATCGGGACGAGCACTCCCTGCAGGTCTTCTACGACGTCGACGAGGCCCTCGGCTGGCTCGGCTTCGAGGGGGAGGAACGGGCCCGCTACGGCGCGGCGGCTCGCCAGCTCGTCGAGGAGGGCGGCGCATAGCATCCGCACGGGCGCGGAAACGGGGGACGCGATGAGCGTCACGTGGTACGTCGACGAGCGCCGCCGCCTGCGCATCCTGCACTTCGCCGCGGACACCACCCTCGCGGAGATGGAGGCGTTGATCCGCCGGGTCGCGGAGAAGCGCGAGGACTTCGCGACCTTCGACGAGGTGAGCCTCTTCGCCGACGTCCGCTCGGTGCTCCGCAGCGGGGGCCCCGAGGAGTTCGCCCTGCTCATGGCCGAGCACTACGGAGCCCGGCCGCAGGTCCGCGACGTCCTCGTGGCGCAGTCCGAGGTCGACTTCGGTCTCCTGCGTCGCTACGCCGCCTACCGCGGCGCGGACGACACGCGCGTGCGCGTCTTCCGCTCCGCCGCGGACGCGCTGCGCTGGGTCGACGTGCCGGAGCAGGACCTGCCGCCGCTGCTGGAGATCTGCGAGCGGCTGACCCGCGGCGAACGTCCCTGACCACCTGCCGGCCACGCGGTCGCGACCGAAGTCTGCACGCTTCGACACCCCCCTGTGGGAGCCCGCTTCAGCGGCGACGACGGCCCGGCCGCATCGAAGGTCGCGACTGAAGTCTGCTCCCACAGGCCGCTGCGACGCCCCCTCGTGGGAGCTCGCTTCAGCGGCGACGACGGCCAGGCCGCACCGAAGGTCGCGACTGAAGTCTGCTCCCACAGGCCGCTTCGACGCCCGCCTGTGGGAGCCCGCTTCAGCGGCGACGACGGCCCGGCTGCACCGAAGCCCGCGACTGAAGTCTGCTCCCACAGGCCGCTTCGACACCCCCTCGTGGGAGCCCGCTTCAGCGGCGACGACGGCCCCGCCGCACCGAAGGTCGCGACTGAAGTCTGCTCCCACAGGCCGCTTCGATGCCCCCTTGTGGGAGCCCGCTTCAGCGGCGACGACGGCCCGGGCCGCACCGAAGGTCGCGACTGAAGTCTGCTCCCACAGGCCGCTGCGACACCCCCTCGTGGGCGCCCGCTTCAGCGGCGACGACGGCCCCGCCGCACCGAAGGTCGCGACTGAAGTCTGCTCCCACAGGCCGCTGCGAC
>JAZBPF010000186.1:0-9653 GCA_036351515.1 Pseudomonadales bacterium
GCGGGTGCCGACGAGGATCCGGGCCCGGCCGCTGGCGGCGTCGCGCCAGGCGGCGAGGCGGGCGCCGGCGGCGAGCCCGGAATGGAGCACGGCGACCGGCTCGGGAAAGCGGGCGCGAACGCGGGCCAGGGTCTGCGGCGTCAGGCCGATCTCCGGCACGAGCAGCAGCACCTGCCGGCCCGCGTCCAGGACGCGGCGCGCGAGGCCGAGGTACACCTCGGTCTTCCCGGAGCCGGTGACGCCCTCGAGCAGGAAGGGGGCGAATCGGTCCCCGGCGCGGGCCACGGCGTCGAGGGCGGCGGCCTGCTCCGGCGTCGGCGCGAGCGCCGGGGCCGGCGCCGCCGGGGCGCTCCCGGGCGGGCTCCGGGGGCGCTCCCCGGCCTCCACCAGGCCGTCGCGGGCGAGCTGGCGGAGCGTCTCGGGACGGACGCCGTCCGCCGCCAGCTCCGCCGTCGTCGCCACGCCGCCGCGCGCCGCGAGCGCGTCCAGGGCCCGGCGCCGGGCGGGGGCGCGCGGGAGCTCCGCGCCGCGGCCGGCCTCCGTCACGGTCCAGATGCGTTCCCGCGGTCCCGCCGTGGTCTCGCCCCGGCGCACGGCGGGCGGCAGGAAGAGGGCGAAGACCTCGCCGGGCGGATGCTGGTAGTAGTCCGTCATCCACGCGGCGAGGGCGAGGAGCTCCGGGGGCAGCACCGGCGACCGGTCGAGCACGGCGGTGACCGGACGCAGGCGCTCGCGGGGCAGGGCGCTCTGCGCGGCATGCGCGACCACGACGCCGACGACGCTGCGACGGCCCAGGGGGACGCGGACGCGGACGCCCGGGGGAGGCGCTGCGGGACCGGCTTCCGGAGGGAGATAGTCGAGGCAGTCGCGGATCGGCGAGGGCACCGCGACACGGAGCACGGCGACGGGCTGCCGCCCCTCCCCGAGCGCTTGCGCTCGGTGCGGCCTCTGATACACTTCGCGGCCTTTTTCCGACAGGCCCGCCGCCGGAAGGGCGTTCGGGCACGGCGAGGCAGGATACACCATGAAGGCCGACATCCATCCGCGCTACGAGCCCGTGACCGTGCGCTGCTCCTGTGGGGCGACCTACGAGACGCGCTCGACCCTGTGCGAGGACATCCAGGTCGACGTCTGCTCGGCGTGCCACCCGTTCTACACGGGCAAGCAGAAGATCGTCGACAAGGGCGGGCGCGTCGAGCGCTTCCGCCGCCGCTTCGGCTCGCGCTCCGCGAAGTGATCCACCCCGCCGCCGGAGCCCTCCGGCGGCCCCCGGGCCGGCCCCGCGCCGGCCGTTCACGATCCGTTCAGCCCCTCCGCGCAACCCTCGGGGCGCTCCGTGGTCCAAGGGACCCGGGCAGCCGTCGGGGCCTCCTTGCGTCGCCCCGCCGTCGCCCCCATCTTCCGGAGGTGTCCGCGCGGAGTCGTCCATGACCGCTCGTTCCCGTTCCCCCGTCGTCCTCCTGCTGCTCGCCGCCCTGCTCCTGCCCGGCGGGGCCGCGCTCGCGCTCGGCCGCTCGGACGGCGAGAAGGCCCTCGCCGAGTTCGAGGAGAAGGGCGCGGTGCTCGACGGCGAGCTGGCCGCCTACGTGGCGCGCGTCGGCGCGCGCATCGCCGGCGCCGCGGGCCTCGAGGAGGGGGAGATCGTCTTCACGCTCCTCGACGACTCCTCCGTGAACGCCTTCGCCATGCAGGGGGGCTACGTGTTCGTGGCCCGCGGGCTGCTCGCCTACCTCGAGACCGAGGATCAGCTCGCCGCCGTGCTCGGTCACGAGGTCGGCCACCTCACGGGGCGCCACCCCCAGGAGCGCAAGACCGCGGCGCGGACCTCCGCCATCGGCTCGACGCTGCTCGGCTTCATCACCCGCAGCGGCGCCCTCTACCAGACGGCCCAGGCCTACAGCGCCGCCGCGATCAGCGGCTACGGCCGCGAGCAGGAGCTCGAGGCCGACGGCCTCGGCGCGAAGTACCTGGCCGCCGCCGGCTACGATCCCATCGCCATGCTGGAAGTGATCCGGATCCTCAAGGACCAGGACCTCTACGCCAGCCAGGTCGAGCGCCGCGCCTCCAGCTACCACGGACTCTTCGCCTCGCATCCGCGCAACGACCGCCGCCTCTACGAGGTGATCCGCGCGGGCGGCGCGTCCGCGGAACCGCCGGAGCGGGTGGAGCACGAGGGCGACTACCTCGGGCTCGTGGACGGGCTGGCCTGGGGCGACGCGGCCGCCGAGGGTCTGATCCGGGACTCCCGCTACTACCACGGCTCCTTCGGCTTCGTGATCGACTTCCCCGAGGGCTGGCGCATCGCCGACACGCCGAACGCCATCACCTCGAACCCGCCCCACGGCACGCGCACGCTCCTCACGGTGGAGCTGCAGAAGCTCGAGGGGCGGACGACGCCGGCGGAGTTCGTCGCCGAGACGCTCGCCGTCGAGACGCAGGGCGGCCGGGAGATCGAGGTGGACGGCATGCCCGGCTACATGGCCGTGGTGCCCGTCGAGGGCGACGACTACCAGCTCCGGCTGGTGGCCGTGGTATTCAAGGACGACGCCGCCTACGTGATCAAGGGCGAGAACCGCGTGGAGGGCTTCGAGGCGGAGTTCGTCGAGGGCTTCTCCCGCACCGTCGCGTCCTTCCGGCGCATGCGCCGTTCCGACGTCGAGGAAGCCACCACCACGCGCGTGCGTACGGTGGTCGCCCGCCCCGAGGACAGCTACGAGTCCCTGGCCCGGCGCGCGGATCTCGGCCGCGACGGCGCCGACCGGCTGCGCCTGCTCAACGGCGACTACCCCCGTGGCCAGCCGCGGGCCGGCGACCGGATCAAGATCATCGAGTGAGCGATGCCGACCGTGCCGCGCGGCGTGCCCGGTCCTGCGGCCGCGCCGCCCGGCGGCGTCGCGCCCGTCGTTCGCCGCTTCCGCCCTTCCTTCACCGCGCCCGCCGGCGCAGGACCGCTGCCGGGTCCCTGATGCGCGCTCGACCCGCCGTCAGAAGATCGATTCGGGCGAGGCCTCGGGCTCCTGGGCGACGGTCTCGGGGGCCGTCGGGGCGTGCTCGGCGAGGAAGATCTCGAAGATCGCGTCCTCCTGGTCCGGCGGGGCCGCTTCGCCGGTCACCGGGTCGATGCGCACCTGCACGATGCCCGGCGGCTGCTCCGGCCGGTGCTCCGGGACCCCGTCCAGGGCCTCCTCCATGAGGTCGATCCAGATCGGCAGCGCCGCGTTCGAGCCGAACTCGTTGTCGCCGAGCGGGCGGTTGTCGCTGAAGCCGACCCACACGGTGGCCGCCAGTTCGCGCTGATAACCGGAGAACCAGGTGTCCGCGGCGTTGGTCGTCCCGGTCTTGCCGGCGAGGTCGTCCCGCTCGAGGGTCCGCGCCCGGCGCCCCGTGCCGTAGCGGATCACGTCGCCGAGGAGCGAGTCCATGAGGTAGGCGACGCGCTCGTCGACGACTCGCGGGGCGCGGGGAAGGGGGAGCTCCGGATCCGTCGCCGCGGCGTCCGCTCCGTCGCCGGGCGCAGGCGCCGGTTCCGCCGCGCCGGCCGTGCGCAGCGCACCCCGCTCCTCGCCGGCGAGGAGCGCCGGGCGCAGGCGCTCGGCCCGCTCGCAGGCCGCGTCGCAGACGGTCGCGGGCCGCGCCTCGAAGAGCACGCCGTCGCCGTTGCGCTCGATGCGCTGCACGACCCAGGGCTCCACCCGATGTCCCCCGTTGGCGAAGACCGCGAAGGCCCGGGCCATGTCCACCGGGGGCACCTCCATGGTCCCGCCGCCGATGGCGAGCTGGAGGTTGCGGGGGAAGCTCCGGGTGTCGAAGCCGAAGCGGGAGGCATAGTCGAGGACCCGGCCGGCGCCGACGTCGAGGAGCACGCGCATGGAGACGAGATTGATGGAGCGGTAGAGGGCCGTGCGCAGGCGCGTCGGTCCGCGGAAGTCGCCGCTGTCGTTCTTCGGGCGGTAGAGGCCCTCGAGGTTCTCGTCCTCGAACACGAGCGGCGCATCGAGGTAGACGCTCGCGGGCGTGACCCCGGCGTCGAGGGCCGCCGCGTAGACGAAGGGCTTGAAGTTGGAGCCGGGCTGCCGTGCCGCCTGCGTCGCGTGGTTGAACTGGTTGCGGCCGAAGTCGAAGCCGCCGACGAGGGCGCGGATCGCGCCGTCGTCCGGGTCGAGCGCCACGAGGGCCCCCTGCACCTCCGGCAGCTGGCCGAGATGCCAGCCGTCGGGCTGCTGCACGACGCGCACGAGCTGGCCGCGGGCGACCACGTCGTCGGCCCGCTCCGGGCGGCGCCCCCGGGTGTTCACGTCGAGGTAGGGGCGGGCCCAGCGCAGATGCTCGAGGGGGACCTCGATGCGCGTCCCGTCGCCGAGGAGCGCCTCGAAGCCCGCCTCGCCCGCGGCGAGGACCACCGCGGCCCGCTCCGCGCCCACGTCCGGCGTGTCCGCCGCTGCCCGGCGCCAGGCCTCGAGGGTCTCCGGCGCCAGCGGTTCCTCCGCGGCGGGGCCTTCCAGCACCCGCTCGGGGCCCCGGTACCCGTGGCGCCGGTCGTAGGCCGTGAGCCCCGTGCGTACCGCCTCGTTCGCGGCCGTCTGCACGGCGCCGTCGATCGTCGTGTAGACCTCGAGGCCGTCCTCGTAGGCACCGGGCCCGTAGAGCTCGAGCACCTCCTGGCGGGCCTGCTCCGCGACCCAGGGTGCCTCGACCTCCCGCAGCCGGTCGTGGAGCCGGGCCGTGATCGGTCGCGCCGTGGCCTCGCGCCAGGCCGTCTCGTCGATGCTTCCCTGCTCGTACATGTTGCGCAGCACGAGGTCGCGGCGGCGCAGGGCCCGCTCGGGGCCGTTGATGGGGTTGCCGGCGGTCGGCGCCTGGGGAATCCCCGCGAGCATGGCCCACTGGGCCAGGTCGAGCTCCGCGAGGGGCTTCCCGTAGTAGGTGAGGGCCGCCGCCTCGGCGCCGTAGGCGCGCTTGCCGAAGGGAATCACGTTCAGGTAGAGCTCGAGGATCTCGTCCTTCGTGAGCGCCCGCTCGAGCTTCACGGCCAGCAGCATCTCCTTGAACTTGCGGATGAAGGTCTGCTCCAGCGTGAAGGAGATGTTGCGGGCGAGCTGCATGGTGATCGTGCTCCCCCCCGGCGGGATCTCGTCCGGGTTGAGGAGCAGCAGGAACGTGGAGCGCACGAGGGTCACGTAGTCGATGCCCCGGTGCTGGTAGAAGCGCTTGTCCTCCGTGTCGAGCACGGCCCGCACGAACGGCTCCGGGAACTGGTCCCGGGTCAGCGGGATCCGGCGCCGCTCGCCGAACTCTGCTATGAACCTCCCGTCGGTCGTGTAGATCCGCAGCGGGGTCTGCAGGCGCAGGTCGCGGTAGGTCGCCGCGTCGGGGACCTGGGGATCGAGATAGAGGAAGGTGCCGGCCACGCCCATGACCAGGCCCGAGGCGACGGTCAGGAGCAGGAGCAGCAGGGCACCGGCGATGCGCTTGGGATTCACGGGGCCTCTTCGTCGGGCGGCCGGGACGGACGGTTCCGGCGCCACCCTCGGGCCGGCCCGGACGCTCATTGTCGCACGGGGCTCCGGGCATCGCTGCCGCCGGACGGGCGCCGCCGGACCCCCGAAACACGGATTCTGGTCGGGACGTGACGCAGTTCCGCCCGAACGGTAGGGCAGGAACGCCGGTCGGGGTTTAACCTGCAGGGGCTCGCGTAGTGGAATCAACCGGTTGCGACGGACAGTTGGACCGGCCCACCACGCGCCGGGTTCCGTGCGGGGGCGCACGGAGCCATGCAATCTCACGGCCTTTGCTATAAATTGGGCCTAAGTGCCCGGCTGAGATGGAAAATTGAAGTGTTCGGACTCTTCGGCAAGAAGTCGAACGCCATGCTGGGCCTCGATATCAGCTCCACCTCGGTGAAGCTGCTCGAACTCAGTCGGAGCGGCGACCGCTATCGCGTGGAGGCCTACGGGGTCGAGCCCCTGCCGCCGAGTGCCGTCATCGAGAAGAACATCGGTGACGTGGAGGCCGTCGGCGAGGCGATCAAGCGCGTCGTCGCCCGCTCGAAGAGCTCCGTGAAGCAGGCCGCCGTCGCCGTCGCGGGATCCGCCGTCATCACCAAGGTCATCGAGATGGAGGCGGGCCTCTCCGGCGACGAGATGGAGTCCCGGATCCAGGTCGAGGCGGACCAGTACATCCCCTATCCCCTCGACGAGGTCGCCATCGACTTCGAGGAGCTCGGCCCCTCGGACCGGACCCCGGAACAGGTCGAGGTGCTCCTGGCCGCGTGCCGCAAGGAGAACGTCGAGATGCGCCAGGCGGCGCTCGAGGTCGGCGGCCTGAAGGCGAAGGTCGTGGACATCGAGGCCTACGCCATGAAGCGCGCCTTCGGGCTCCTCACGCCGCAGCTCGGCGGCGACCCGGACGAGCTGGTGGTCGCGATCCTCGACATCGGCGCCGCCATGACCACGCTCTCCGTGCTCACCGCCGACCGCTCCGTCTACACGCGGGAGCAGCTCTTCGGCGGCAAGCAGCTCACGGAGGAGATCCAGCGCCGCTACGGACTCTCCATGGAGGAGGCGGGGCGCGCCAAGAAGCAGGGCGGCCTGCCGGACGACTACGAGAGCGACGTGCTCCAGCCCTTCAAGGAGGCGGTGCTCCAGCAGGTCACCCGGTCGCTCCAGTTCTTCTTCTCCTCGAGCCAGTACGACGACGTGGACTGCATCGTCCTCGCCGGGGGCACGGCGTCGATTCCCGGCCTCGCGGACATGGTCGAGAACAAGCTCGGTACGCGGACCCTCGTGGCGAATCCGTTCCTCGACATGTCCGTGGCCGCGCGGGTGGATGCGGAAGCGCTCGCCAACGACGCGCCGGCGATGATGATCGCCTGCGGCCTCGCCATGAGGAGCTTCGACTGAGATGACCCGCATCAACCTCCTCCCCTGGCGCGAGGAGCTCCGCGAGGAGCGCAAGAAGGAGTTCCTGCAGTACCTGCTGCTGACGCTCCTCGTGGCGGGCGGCCTGGTCTTCGTGGCGGGCACCTGGATCTCCGGGCGCATCGAGGACCAGCAGGCGCGGAACAAGTACCTCCAGGACGAGATCAAGGTCCTCGACGCGCGCATCGCGGAGATCCGTGACCTCGCGCGGCAGCGGCAGGAGCTCCTCGACCGCATGCAGGTGATCCAGGAGCTGCAGGGAAACCGGCCGGTGATCGTGCGCGTCTTCGACGAGCTCGTGCGCACGCTGGCGAAGGGGGTGTTCTACACGAACCTCACCTATCGCGGGAATCTGGTGACCGTCTCCGGCGTCGCCGAATCCAACAACCGGGTCTCCGAGCTCATGCGCAACCTGGACGCGTCCGAGTGGTTCACGGACCCGAACCTCAAGGGTCTGCGCGAGGCGCCGAACTACGGGCCCCAGGCGTCCACGTTCGAGCTCACGTTCCGGCAGACGCTGCCGGGCAAGGACGAAGAGGGAGCGGAATAGCCATGGCGCTCCGGGACACGATCGAGCAGCTGAACAACCTCGATCTCGCCGATCTCGACTTCAACAACATCGGCATGTGGCCGGCGGCCGCGAAGGCCATCGTCCTCGTGCTCCTGTTCGCCGCCGCCGCGGCGGCCGGGTACTTCCTCTACCTGACCCCGAAGCTCGAGGAGCGGGACCGGCTGGTCGCCACCGAGCAGCAGCTGCGCAGCGAGTACACGGACAAGGCCATGCAGTCGGCGAACCTCGAGGAGCTGCGCCAGCAGCGGGCGGAGATGGAGGAGTCCTTCGGGGCCCTGCTGCGCCAGCTGCCGAGCGACACGGAGGTACCGGGGCTGCTCGAGGACATCACGCTCACGGGCCTGGACAACGGCCTGAAGTTCTCGGCCATCGACCTGCAGCCGGAGCGCACCGCCGAGTTCTACGTGGAACTGCCCATCGCCATCACCGTCGAGGGCGGTTACCACAACATGGGGGCCTTCGTGAGCGGGGTGGCGAATCTCTCGCGCATCGTCACGCTCCACGACTTCTCCCTGTCGCCGCTCGGCGGCGAGGCTGCGGGGCAGGCGCTGAACATGCAGATCCAGGCCAGGACCTACCGCTATCTGGACACGGAAGGGCCGTGATGGTGAGTGCGCAACCGATCCGGCCGCTCGGCCTCGCCGCCCTCGGCCTCGCACTGCTGCTCGCCGGCTGCTCCGGCGGCGGCAAGCGCTTCGAGGACCTCGACGCCTTCATGGAGGAGGTCCAGGCGCGGCCGAAGCCGCCCGTGGCCCCCTTGCCCGAGTTCGAGCCCTACGAGGCCTTCGCCTACAGTGCCGCCGGCATGCGGCAGCCCTTCGAGCCGCCCCTGCCGCCGCGTCCGCCGCGCCTCGAGGGCGAGGAGAACGTGGCGCCGGACCCGAACCGGGTGAAGCAGTATCTGGAGAGTTTCCCGATCACGAGCCTGCGCATGGTCGGGACCCTCGAGCGGGAGGAGGACGTCTTCGCGCTCATCCGGGACGGCGAGGGTGGCGTGCACCGGGTCACCGTCGGCGACTACATGGGTACCGATCACGGCGAGATCGTGAGCATCGACGAGGCGGTCATCGAGCTCGACGAGATCGTGCCGGACGGCGTCGGTGGCTGGCTCAAGCGTTCGCGCACGGTTCGGCTCGCGAGCAGCGGGCAATGACGATCACATCCAGGGGCAGGATCATGGGAGCAACGCATCGAGAAGTCGGGGGCGCTGCGCGCCTCGCGGGCGGCCGCGAAGGCGTCGGGTTCCTCCGGCGCTGCCGGACGGCCACCCTCGCGGTCCTGCTGCTGGGGCTGCACGCGGCCGCGGCCGCGGCCACCCTCGAGGACATCCGCTTCACGACGCTGCCGAGCGACGTCACGGAGATCGAGCTGCGCTTCGACGGCACGCCGCCGGAGCCTTCCGGCTACAGCATCGACCAGCCGGCCCGGATCGCCCTCGACCTGCCCGGCACGCGGTCGGCGCTGGAGTCCAAGTACCACAGCCTCGGCAACGGCAACACGCGCAGCGTCACCGTGCTCGAGGCCGGCGACCGCACGCGGGTCATCGTCAACCTCACGGAGCTCGTGGGCTACGAGACCGAGGTGCAGGGCGACGTCATGCTCGTGCGGGTCGGCGTCGGCCAGGAGGTCGCGGCCGTGGCCGCACCGTCCACCACGCCCACCGCCGGCGAGCGCCAGGCACGGGCCGGCGATTCGCGGGTCCAGGACGTCGACTTCCGCCGCGGTCCCGACGGCGAGGGGCGCATCATCGTGCGCCTGTCCGACCCCAAGGCGCCCGTGGACGTGCGCAGCGAGGGCGGGGACGTCCGCGTGGAGGTCTCGAACACCGCGCTGCCGAGCGAACTCCAGCGCCGCCTCGACGTCACGGACTTCGCCACGCCGGTCACGATCGTCGACGCCATCGAGGAGGCCGGGCACACGGTCATCACCGTGGAGGCCGAGGGGGACTACGACTACCTCGCCTACCAGGCCGACGACGTGCTGACGGTCACCGTCCGCCCCGTCCGGGACGACGATCCCACGCGGGCCGACGACGTCTTCCAGTACACCGGCGAGAAGCTGTCCCTGAACTTCCAGGACATCGAGGTCCGCTCGGTGCTCCAGCTCATCGCCGACTTCACGGACCTGAACCTCGTGGCCAGCGACACGGTCTCCGGGCGCATCAC